>CAYXOT010000031.1:0-6368 GCA_964466985.1 uncultured archaeon | reverse complement strand
CAATGAATGAAGGTTCTGGAGCAGTCCATACAGCACCTGGGCATGGACCTGAAGATCACATTATAGGATTACACTACAACCTACCTGTAGTTTCTCCATTGGATGAACAAGGAAGGTACACAGAAGAAACTGGCGAATTCAAAGGAATATTTGTTAAAGATGCAGACAAGATGATAGCAGAAAGACTCGAGAAAAAGAATTTGCTATTGCATTTTGGTTGGGTCACACATGCATATCCGTTATGTTGGCGATGTAAGTCACCTTTAGTTTTCCGTGTCAGCAAACAGTGGTTCTTCAAAGTAGACAAAATAAAAGGAAAAATGATGAAAGAGAATCAAAAGGTGCGCTGGTTGCCGGATTTCGGTAAAGAAAGATTTCACAACTGGTTGGACGATGCAGTAGACTGGTGCATATCACAGCAACGATACTGGGGAATTCCCCTGCCTATCTGGATATGTGGGAAATGCGGAGACATAGATGTAATTGGTAGTTTTGCAGAATTGCAGAAACGTTCTACGAAGAAATTACCTAAAGATGCGGACCTCCATAAGAACGTCGTCGATAAAATTGAGCTTGAATGCAACAATTGCGATAGTACAATGAAGCGCGTTCCTGATACAATGAATGTCTGGTTCGATTCTGGTATCGCACCATGGGCATCGCTAGGGTATCCGCACCAAAATAAAGAATTGTTTGAAAAACTTTGGCCTGTAGATTTAATCGACGAGAGCCAAGACCAGCTCCGCGGTTGGTTTTACTCACTCATGTTTTGCGGTGTGTCTACTTTCGGCCTATCTCCATACAAAACCGTTGCATTAAATGGATGGGTTGTAGATGAAAAAGGAGAAAAGATGAGCAAAAGCTTAGGAAATGTTGTATGGGCTAGAGATGCTTTAGACAAACTCGGTGCAGACATACTTCGTCTCTATTATTGCTGGGAGATTGCACCATGGGAAGTTCAAAGCTTCAGTTTCAAAACAGCTGACGAAATTAGAAAGGCGCTGAATATTTTATGGAATTCCTATTCATTCTTCACAACTTATGTCAGCAAAGACCTCAAGCTAAACTTCAGGAAACTTAAGATAGAAGACAGATGGATACAATCGCGTTTGAACTCATTGGTACAGGAAGTGACAGAACATTTGGAAAATTTTGAAGTTCATCATGCAGGAAGAAAAATTGTCGATTTTGTAATTAAAGACCTCAGCAGAGTTTACATCAAGTTGATAAGAGATAGGGTGTGGGTCAGTGAAACGGGTACAGATAAGCAGGTTGCATTATCGGTTCTGCATCAATGCCTGCTGACAGTTGCGAAATTGCTCGCGCCGATAACGCCATTCTTGTCAGAAGAGATATATCGTAACTTAGACGGGAAAGAGGAGTCCGTCTTCATGACAAAATGGCCAGCGCCAATTCCGAAATTAATCGATAAAAAGCTTGAAACCCAGATGGAAATCGCAAAAGGAATAACTGAGGCTGTTCTGGCTGCAAGGCAGTTGTCAGGGATTAAATTGAGATGGCCAGTGGGCGAAGTGCTTGTTCAGGCAGAAGATAAAAATGTCGTCAAAGTGTTGGATGATTTGGATGGCATATTGCTGTTCATGTGCAATGCAAAATCAATCGGCGTTACAAAAGAACCTTTAGGCGACGACTTTTCTGAAGTTCAGTTCAAACACGGTAAAGTGTATGTCAATAAGACGTTAGACAAATCGGTATTGGAAGAAGCACTAGTTAAGGAGTTGACACGAGAAATCCAGAATCTGAGAAAAGTTAACAAGTTCAACGTAATGGAGACCATAGAGCTGTTTATAAAATCCGACGGGCAGACCGAGAAGATTGTGTCTAAATACGGCGATTTGATTAAAAAGGAAGTCGGGGCAAAGAAAATTTCGATGGGATTATTGCAAGGAAAGTACAAGGCTAAGTTGAGCTTCGAAGATAAGGTTGTAGAAATCGGCTTTGACAGAGTCTGATAAGATGGGCATATCCAAGAAATTTTTACTAATTTTCAGTTTATTCACTTCGCTGGTCGGACTAGTTCTTATCTATATTGCATCTGTCAACATCGAGCCCCAGAAGATAGAAATAAGCGGCATTACTGCAGACATGGAAGGAAGGAAAATAATTACCATAGGCTACATAGCCGAAAAAAGAGAACATAAAGACGGCCATTTATTTCTCACACTTTCTGATAACAAAACAAAAATAGAGATTCCATTGTTCTCAGATTTCATGAAGAGTTTGTCTCAAGTTGGAATAACAAAAGATGATTTTCATATAGGTGATAAAATTTCCGTTAAAGGTACTTTGGAAATTTACAAAGGTAAACTGCAGATTATTCCTAAAGCTTTGGGTGATGTGAAAATTTTGGGTGAATAATGCTTTTAGAAATTTTTCTTTTTAGTTTGTTGGGAATTGTACTAGGTGTTGTTCTCGGTTTGTTACCAGGATTTCATTTGAACAACATTCTCATTCCACTACTTTTATTATTGCCGTTTGTACCGCCACATTATCTTGCTGTTTTAATTATAGCAACTGCAATAGCCCAAGTATTTACCAGTTTTCTACCAACAATTTTTATCGGTGCCCCCGACGGTGAGAACAATGCATTATCAATTTTACCTGGACACAAGCTCCTATTAGAAGGAAGAGGGTATGAGGCAATCAGATTAACAGTTATCGGTGGTTTCAGTGCATTGATAATCAGTATAATCGTGGTTTTATTTTTTGGAAATTATTTCGCATTTCTCTATAACATTATTCGGCCTTATATAGCATACCCACTTATTGCCGTAATATTTTTCATGATCCTCTCAGAGAAACAACTTAAGAAAATACTTTTCGCAAGTTTGATAGTAACTCTTTCCGGATTCTTGGGGATGCTTGTTCTTAATTCATCAATAGTTCCGCAGCAGAACGCGTTATTCCCTACATTTGCTGGTTTGTTTGCAATAAGCACTCTGACAACTTCGATAACAGAAAAAGCAAAAATACCAAAGCAACAGATAGACAGGGAATTGAAAACATCCAGATGGGGTATATCCAAGTCAATAGCTTTAGGCGTAATTGCAGGTGTTCTGGTTGGGTTATTACCAGCGGTTGGTGTATCACAAGCAGCTACATTCATGCAGTATATAGGTGGGTTGGGTGAAGCAAGAACATTTCTCGTCACACTTTCGAGCATTAACACAGGCAACGAGATCATTTCTCTCAATTCTCTTTATCTAATCTCGAATCCCAGATCTGGCGCATCGGTAGCGATAGAAAGGATTCTACCAGATATAACTTTTAATGACATGCTGCTTTTTAGTGGCGTTATTCTTTTTGTTACAGGACTAGTGGTTCCAATTACATTATATCTGGGGAGAACGATACCAAAATTTTTGTCCAGAGTTAATTACACGATTCTCTCACTATCGGTAATTGGTTTTCTTGTAGTTATGATAGCACTTCTAACCGCTGTGTACGGTTTGCTGATAGGTTTGACAGCTACTGGTATAGGTTTATTATGCACATACCTTGGTGTCAGAAGGAGCAACTGCATGGGAATACTTTTGCTACCGTCAATAAGTTTCTTCCTAGGATTCAACCCATTAATTTTAACTTTACTAAACATCTAAAGAAATAGTATGAACAAAAGCATAGATTCAAAAAAGCTGAAAACACTTTACATGGAATTTTTCAAACAGAAAAACCACGCGATTATTCCTAATGCCCCGCTTATCCCAGAAGAAGACCCTACGGTTTTGTTTACGACAGCTGGGATGCACCCACTTGTAAGGTATATCTTAGGTCAACCACACCCACGTGGAAAGAGATTGACAAATGTTCAGAAGTGCCTGCGCACAGACGATATAGACGAAGTCGGTGACAATTCCCATCTGACTTTTTTCGAGATGCTTGGCAACTGGTCGCTGGGAGACTATTGGAAGGAGGATGCTATCAAATGGAGTTGGGAGTTTCTAACAGACAAGAAATGGCTCGGCATCGATAAAGAAAAACTGTACATATCTGTTTTTGCAGGCGACAAGGATGCGCCGAGGGATGAAGAGAGCGCTAGAACCTGGCAGAGTTTAGGAATACCGAAGGAAAAAATTTTCTATTTCCCGAAGAAAGACAATTGGTGGGGTCCTGCAGGTGCTACTGGTCCGTGCGGTCCTGACACAGAAATGTTCTATGATACCGGCAAGAAGCCGTGCGGTAAAGATTGTAAGCCAGGCGACTCATGCGGAAAATATTTTGAGATATGGAATGACGTGTTCATGCAATACAATAAAACCGCTGAAGGCAAGTATGAGATGCTGAAACAGAAAAATGTCGATACAGGTATGGGGGTGGAAAGGACTGTCGTCGCATTGCAGAATAAAAAAAGTGTCTACGAGATAGAAACTTTCAAGCCGATTGTTGAAAAGATAAACGAAATTGCAAAAATAAAATCGCCTAACGACAGACAGGAAAAATCCATAAGGATTATTGCAGACCATATAAGAGCTTCTACATTTGTCCTGTCCGAAGAAATCACCCCCAGTAATGTCGATAGAGGATATATACTGCGAAGGTTGATAAGAAGAGCAATAAGACATGGAAAGCTGATTGGAATAGAAAAAGAATTTCTCAGTAATTTGGCGGATTTGGTAATAGATATCTACAAAAAAGATTATCCCCAGCTAGAGAAAAATAAAGAATTCATTCTAACTGAGTTGAAGAAAGAAGAGTTGAAATTCCGAAACACGCTTGAGCGGGGTTTGAAGAAACTTGAAGAAATTGCCATGCAAGTGAAGAGGATTGACGGCAAGAATGCGTTTCTACTATTCCAAAGTTTCGGTTTTCCGATAGAGATGACAAAAGAACTCGCGAAAGAAGCAGGTGTAGAAGTTGATGAAAGGGGTTTCCAGAAAGAATTTGAAAGGCATCAACAGGTTTCCAGAGTTGGCGCCGAGAAAAGATTTAAAGGCGGATTAAGCGATGCATCAGAGCAAACTACAAGATTGCATACAGCAACGCATCTGCTGAACGAGTCGATACGCAGGGTCTTGAAAAACAATGACATTGTACAGAAAGGGTCGAATATAACCCCAGAAAGACTCCGTTTTGATTTCAATTTCGACAGGAAACTAACCGAGGGCGAGATTAGAAAAATAGAGGGACTTGTTAATGAACAAATCAAGAAAGGTATTCCGGTAGTTAGAGAAGAAATGACATTCGAAGAGGCAAAAAGAAGAAATGCACAAGCAGTATTCGAGCAAAGGTATGATGAAATAGTTTCAGTCTATTCCATAGGCGATTTTTCTATCGAAGTATGTGGAGGACCGCATGTAAAGAATACAAAAGAGGTCGGCAAGTTTAAAATAATCAAGGAAGAGGGTGTTGCGGCAGGTATAAGACGAATAAAAGCGATAGTAGAATAATTGGTGATAAAATGAAGAAATGCCCATTCTGCGATAAAAGAAATCTCAAACAGCACCCAATAATATATGAAGATAAAAACCATCTAGCCTTTTTCTCAAAACAACCAGTAACTGTGGGGCATACTTTAGTCATTCCCAAGCATCATGTCAAATCTCTACTAGCTCTAGCCGACGATGAAACAGACAAACTTTTCGAGCTTGTGAAAAGAATATCACGAGTAATTCGTAGAGTTTTAAAGCCGGATGGTTTGGACATCGGGACTAACTACGGTAGGGTTGCTGGTCAGAGCGTTGATCACTTGCATATACATGTCATACCCAGATACAAAGGCGATTTCACATTTCTGCAAATTGTTGGTAAAAGTCTGTCGCCTTACGCAAAAGTTTTGAAAGATGACGAAAGGGAAATAGCAGACAAATTAAGGTCAGTTCTTGGATAAAAAGAAATTGAAGAAATGAGTTAGCTAGTTGAAACAGTATATTTATCAAATTCTTATATTAAATAGTGGAGTTTAAATGCCTGAGATAATTGATGTAGCAAAACTATTCGCTTCTGGGCAGCTGAAATTCAAAAAAGGCTCAATACAATTTCTTACGCAGGACGTCGTACTGGTTCCAGTCGACTGGGTGGTGACTATGCAAAAAAAGTTGGAGAAGACCAGTTCGGAAAATTTCATTTATTATATGGCCAAAGAAATGGGCGTCAGATGGTTTAAAGGACTTTATCAGAGCTACAAAATTTCGGCAGAAGACGTGATTAGATGGGGAATAAATACTCTGGGAATAGCTGGGTGGGGAGTAACGAGTGCGCCAGAGATTAATCTCAAAGACAAAATCTGCACATTCATATTGGAAGAAGGGGCAGAATCGAAAGCATTTGGGAGGGTGGGGTATGCCACAGACCACTTTGTAAGAGGAGGATTTGCTAGTGGTGCAAAGGTTTTATTCGGCGGAGAATGT
>CAYXOT010000030.1:0-6502 GCA_964466985.1 uncultured archaeon | reverse complement strand
GATATACCAAGAGAATTGATTGGGGAATCTATCAGGGAAGTTGAGAATAGGCGAGGACAGATTATTGACATGAAGGAAGAACGCGGGGCATCTGTTATCACTGCGAAACTGCCTGTTAGTGAGATGTTTGGGTTTGACGCGACTTTGAAATCTGCGACGAGCGGAAGAGGATTTTATTCACTGATCGAGACAGCATTTGAAAAAGTGCCGAAGGAATTGTTTGAATTGACTGTCAGGGCGATTAGGAAGAGGAAGGGACTGCCTGAGGATATACCACAACCTGATGTTTAGAAATTATTTAAATCTATCTGATATATTAGATTAAGTAAATTTGGTGTATGAATGCCTAACAAACCACACATTAACATAATTACGTCAGGACATGTAGATGCAGGAAAGTCTACCCTAGTCGGACGACTTTTGTACGATACCGGCGCTATCAGGGAAGAAGAAATGAGAAAGCTGAAGGAAGTCGCCACTGAATTGAAGAAGGAAACATTTGAATTCGCTTTTGTGATGGACAAGGTCAAGGAAGAGAGGGAAAGGGGAGTTACAATTGACATCATGCACAGGCCATTCGAAACGCAGAAATGGTATTTCACTCTTATTGATGCACCGGGTCACAGGGATTTCGTCAAGAACATGATCACAGGCGCTTCGCAGGCAGACGCCGCTATTTTCGTTGTTTCGGCCAAGCCGGGAGAAGGGATTCAGGACCAGACAAAAGAGCACGCATTCCTGCTCAAAGTTCTTGGAATAGGACAGATGATCGTTGTATTGAACAAAATGGATGCTGCCAATTATGACCAGAAGAGATTCGATGAATTGAAAGTCGAGGTTTCAAAGCTTTTGCAGGGAATCGGTTACAAAATTGCAGAAATACCATTTGTTCCTGTCTCAGCATACGTAGGCGATAACGTCGCGAAGAAATCGGACAAGATGCCATGGTATACAGGAGGAACATTGCTGGAGACTCTTGATCAAAATATAAAAGAACCTGAAAAGCCGGTTGACAAGCCGTTGAGGCTGCCTATTCAGGATGCATACTCGATTACAGGCGTAGGAACAGTCCCTGTCGGTAGAGTGGAGTCTGGTGTGATGAAGCTGAACGACAGAGTAATTTTCATGCCATCTGGCGCTGTGGGCGAGGTCAAGTCGATAGAAATCCACCACCAGCAATTGCAGCAAGCGATACCAGGCGACAATGTAGGATTCAACATCAGGGGTGTGGACAAGTCGCAGATAAAGAAAGGTGATGTTGTAGGGCATCCTGACAATCCGCCATCGGTTGTTTCTGAATTTACAGCACAGATTATTGTTTTGAACCATCCGACTGTGATAACCGCCGGATACACCCCAGTATTCCATGCACATACAGCAGCGGTGGCATGCACTATTGAAGAGATAGTGGCAAAAATAGATCCGAAGACAGGCCAAGTCGCGCAGGAAAAGCCTGATTTCATAAAGACAGGTGATGCCGCAAGAATCAAGGTGAAGCCATTGAAGCCTTTTGTTATTGAGAAGCAGTCTGACTTTCCGCAGATGGCAAGATTTGCAATCAGGGACATGGGTATGACAGTCGCGGCTGGAATAGTTCTTGATATTGTCAAAGCCAAGTAACTGGTTCTTTACTGAAACCTTTTTAAATTAATCATCCAATTAAGACAGTATGCAAGTTGCAAGAATAAAACTCAGTGGAAAAGACTCAAAAGAATTGGATAATATATCAAACGAAATCAAGGAAATAGCGAAAAAGTTTGGTATAGATTATCATGGACCAATTCCGTTACCAACTAAAAAGATGAAAATAACGACTTTAAAGACCCCCAGTGGAGCTTGGATATAGGGAGATCTAATCCAGCCATTTATGGCACGGGTCATGGTAACGCAACGTGGGAAAAATGGGAAATGCGTATTCATAAGAGGGTATTAGATGTTCAAGCCGACGACAGGGCGCTGAGACAGATAATGAGAGTAAATATTCCCAATGACATCAGGATTGAAATAAAGTTGATGGGATAATTGTTATATCCTTCTCCGCCGAGATAATTCTATGGAAAAAAATGTAATTATTATTTCTGGTCACGCTGGAGTCGGCAAGTCGACGCTTGCACTGTCAATCTCTCGGAAATATAAAATGAAGTTCTACACAGGCAGCGATTTTTTCAAGGAAATAGCACGCAAACACGGATACAAACCTGTCGGCAAAGGATGGTGGGATAGCAGGGAAGGGTTGAAGTTTCTGCAGGAAAGAAAGACAAATCCGGAAATTGACAAAGAAGTGGACAAAAAAATGATGCAGAAAGCCAAGGAAGGCAACGTCGTCGTGACATCGTGGACATTGCCTTATCTCGGTGCAGACGGCATTAAAATTTTTATTGCTGCCTCCCAAGAGGAAAGGGCGAAAAGAATTTCCAAGCGCGACGGAATCCCGATTTCTGAAGCGATGGAGATAGTAAGGGAGAGGGACAAGGAAAATAAAACGCTTTACAAGAAAATATATAACTTTAATCTCGGGGATGATCTAGATGTTTTCGACCTTGTTTTGAATACTAATGGCATGTCGATTAAGGAAGTTCAAGGGGCCATAGTGAAATTTTTAGGAAAGAAAACAAGCTTTTAACTTTTTAAATCACGAATTTTCAAGAAGGATTGTATGTTGCTGCTTGGCCACATTGGACTCACGGCATTAGCATCTTCGATGTTTTATTTGCCGATTTTAGGAGGCGCACTAGGGGTATTATTGCCGGACATTATCGATAAAGGAATATTCACGTTGGGGCTTGCGCCGTGTTCAAGGTTTATAGCGCATTCTATATTTTTCGCTCCTCTGGTTGGGATTGTGACTTTTGCTGCAACAAGAAATAAAAAATTCGCTTTGGCTGTTGCACTGGGCGCGTTCCTGCATCTGCTGGAAGACATGAACGGTGATGTGCCTTTTCTCTACCCGATAAAGGATTATTCATTTTTTGCCGCATGCGGCCAGATTAAAATCTTATTCACGCCTTACGTAATCATAACAGAGACTATAGGCGGTTTAATATTGATTCTGATGAGCGTGTTCAATTCGCAACTTGCCCGATTGAGACGGCTATTTTGGCAGGTTATTGGTAGGATTGGAAGATGATTATGAAAGAACTACTCGAGGCTTACAATGCGAAAAAATCGGATATAAGAAAAAGATTGGAAGAATTCAAAAAAATTGCCGGCCAGCCGGACGAAAAATTGTTTAGCGAGCTTGCATTCTGCATTCTTACGCCCCAGTCAAAGGCCACAACAAGCTGGAACGCCATACAGGCTTTGGAAAGGAATAACCTTCTCTTAAAAGGCGATGAAAAACAGATAAGGCCGTTTCTACAGGCTGTGAGATTCTGTGAAACCAAAAGCAAGCGCATCGTGGACAACAGGAACTTTTTGACTGAAAATGGAAAGTTGAAAATCAAAGAGAGGATGCTTGATAAAGATGCTTACAGCTTGCGTGAATGGCTGGTGGAAAATATCGACGGATACGGCATGAAGGAAGCGTCGCATTTCATCAGGAACATAGGACTGAGCGACAACAAGCTGGCGATACTAGACACGCATATTTTGAAAAATTTGAAATATTATGATGTGATAGGAGATATACCGAAATCCCTTACAAAGAAAAAATATCTGGAGATAGAACAGAAGATGAAAGATTTTGCCGAGAAGATAAGAATCACGATGGATGAGCTGGATATACTCTTATGGTCAAAGGAAACCGGAATGATTTTTAAATAGAGGAATTCAATTGGTTTCATGGCTGCCGGCGAGAAACGAAGACGGAGAAGAAAGACTAAGAAACAGCGAATGAGAAGAAGAAAGAGAATGCGAAAGAGGCAGCACTAATTATAATCTACCTCTCCCAATCAGCATATCCTGTTAATTCTATTTTACGTCTTCTCACTTTTCCTTTTGACTCTTGTCTACGAAGATACAGACCGTATAAAATTCCTATAAACAATCCGCCCAAATGCGCAGCTCTTGCTATAGACGATGGTGTAAACAAGCCAAGAAATTCGGATATACCCCAAAAGAATACTGCGAATATCATAGGCATAGGGAAGAACCCGCCGATGAATACCATAGTTCCAGGCATTATCATGGCTAACGCACCCATTGTTCCATAAATAGCACCGCTCATGCCTACTGCTGGAGTTAAAGGATTTCTTGCTGTTATCATATATCCTATACTTCCGAGTATACCTGCAACAAAAAATATTATCAAGTAATTTCTCGCACCTATTCTATTTTCCAACGCCAGACCGAACATCAAAAGTGCGAACATGTTGAAAAACAGATGGGTCAAGTCTCCATGAAGGAAAATTGATGTTATGAAAGTCCAAGGCATGTCAAAAGCAAGAGCTGGGGTAAACGCGAACAACTGCCAGTCGAATATATTTGTGAGTTGAAGAAAGAAAACTAGCACAGCTATTATTAAGAACGTAAGAGTCCAGTTCAAGCGCATAAGATATGATTTAAACTTTGTTTTATAAATGATGAAAATGGAAAAGGAAGAGTTGCAGTCATATGAGAAGGCTTTTCTAATCGCAGAAGATGCTATTGGATTCGCACAGAAGTTGGTTAAAGAAAATGTGAAAGTTCTCAAACTGGCTCAGGATACAGAAAATAGAATCTTGGAGTTGGGCGGAAAGCCTGCATGGCCTGTGAATGTGTCAATTAATGAGATAGCTGCTCACTACACGCCATCAATCGGCGACCAATTAACTTTGAAAAAAGATGACTTTGTCAAGGTCGACATCGGCACCCAGATCAACGGATATGTGTGCGACAGGGCATTTACTGTTCGCATTGGCGAGAAGTCGGATCCTATGATTGAGACTTCAGAGAAGGCTTTAGAGGCGTGCTTGAAATTGATTAAACCTGGAACCAAAATCCATGAAATTTCTGAAGTCTGCGAGAATACTGTGAATGAAATGGGATTTAATGTTATAAGAAATCTTTCTGGGCATAGGATGGACAGATATGAACAGCATGCGCATCCTTCGATACCAAACAGCAGGAATTCGATGCAGGATGAAATAGAATCTGGTAAAGTTTACGCGATGGAAGTGTTCGCTACGAATGGGAGCGGATTTGTTGTGGAATCGTCGCCGACAGAGATATTCCAATTTAACAAAGATGCTAGTGTAAGACTATGGGAGGCTAGGAAAATTATCGACTTGGCGAAGAACGAATTTGAAAAATTGCCGTTTACAAAAAGATGGATTACCGGTATATCCCCACTGAAAATTGGGATGGCATTTCAGCAATTGATTGAATCTGATGCGCTGATAGAATTCCCGCCGTTGAAGGAAGAAAGCAATGGAATGGTTGCTGTAACGGAGAAAAGTGTGGTTGTAAAATAGTTTTTAGCTTTATATTCTTGAAATTGAAATTATAATTGTGCAGGAAAATTTCTATCATAAGTTAATAATGGACACGTTCACTCAACAAACAGGAATTTACATTACTCTATGTTTAAGGAAATTCCTACAAGGTGGTTATTATTCACATTAAATGCGATAGTTGTTCAGGAAATGTGAAAACTGTTGGGAAGTTATTCAAGACTGGATATCTTTGGTTGTGTAAAGGATGTAGAGCGAAGAGAAAGAAGAGGAGATAATAATTTCTAGAATCTCTCGCTTTTATCCAACTTCTCAACAAAATTTTCCTCTTTTTCTTCTTTTTTACCACCTAACTTGTTCCAAATAGATTCCAAGAACTCCCCTATCTTTTTTGTGTTTTTAGCAAGAATTAAAAATCCTATAACTAATGCAGCAAAAATCAAGAATGGCCATCCTGAACTAATTCCACCTGTAACTAATTTGTCGAAAAATACACCAAAACTGTTTAACCATATAGCATTAAGAAAAAAATCAAAAAATATAACTACGGGTAGAATTGCTATTTCGAGTCCTATTTCCTCTCTCCAAAAAAGTATGACCAACAAATAGTATACAGCATAAACTGTACCTTCGAATGCAAAAAGTGCTGTTATGTTAACCCCACCAGTAAAGTTTAAGATAAAAGGCACACTTAATCCTCCAATCATATAAGCGATTATGCTACGGATTGTATAAGGGGGCCATGTTTCTGGACCGAAAATTTGTCCTAAGATCATAGTAAAGGCTCCGAATAACCCACCTATCAAACCACCGACATGAGCTGCAATAACGAAAGTAAAGAAATCATTTAGAGAAAGTTGATTAAAGATGAAATGAACCATTCCTGGAACTCTGGTCCAAAGAGAAACTAAAGCTAGTACAAGTATTATCGACCATGTTTGCGTGAAGGGAAACAGAATCAAAGATAAGAGAAACATTCCTATACTGGTGTAATAAAGCGGTTTCCATAAAACTAGGTCTTCCATTTTAATCACTCATGGTATGTGACCTTTCCAAGTCTCCCTACAGATTTTACATAGTTTCATCACTGTCTCTTATACACATCTCCGAGCCCACGAGACTAGGCATGATCT
>CAYXOT010000029.1:5718-6533 GCA_964466985.1 uncultured archaeon | reverse complement strand
AGTCTCTCATAAAAAGTCCGCTTTTTTGCTAGCTGTTCCTCGCTAAGGAATTTCTCATATTCTCTGGATATTATGGGCATTAATCAGAATTTGATTTGGAGAAGGATTAAGATTATTATTTACATTCGACGTCTCTTGTCTTTTTAATCTCAAGGCTAGGACTGTCTACTGGTTTCCAGTTAGGAATTATGTCTGGGCAAAAACATATTTCCTTCCACGAACCGCATACAGAATTTGCTTTGGATTTTGCATCTAAAGTTTGAGTTGCACAATATTCTACTTTTCTTGCTGTGCATTCCGCTTCTTTACCAACCGTACTTCCTTTACCTCCAGAGGAAACAAACCAATAAGCTAGAACTGCAACCACAATAACACCAATAATTAAAGCTATAATGTATGGTACTGGCATTGCTGCTTTTCTCATAACTATCCAACCTCTATCCCTATACTTTTACAGTCGTTTGTTGATTCTTTTGGTGGACATTTGCCCCAGCCGAATCCCGTTGGTTTATCTTTCCCGCTTTTTATCAGCCATTGATTACAAAATGAAAATAGTTTTGCTTGGCATTCTGCCTGAAAACCTCCTGCAGTAGTTTTACTTGATTGATTGGTTAACCAATATGCCAATATTCCTATCGCAATGATACCTAGGATGAGTGCTATAACATACGGTATTGCAATACCTTTTTTATCCATATTAATCACTTAGCAAACGATTGCACAATTTTCTTGGCCTGAACAAAATCCTCCTTTTCCATCATAACATGTTTTACCTGTTGGGCATTTTCCCTGTCGAATTTCGCATCCAAGTTTTT
>CAYXOT010000029.1:0-5708 GCA_964466985.1 uncultured archaeon | reverse complement strand
TACTTTTTCTGGAAAACCTGCAAACAAAAATTCATTTTTCCATCTTTGGCAAGAAATTTCTATTTTCGCATCGCACTCAGCTTTAATCCCAGCTCCAGTTGTTTTTCCGCCTTGATTAACAAACCAATAACCTACTAACGCAATTATAATTACACCAAGTATCAAAGCGATGACATGAGGGACAGCAACAGCTTTCTTCATAACTAGATTTTGTTTTTGTTTAACTAATTCTTTTTTTGAACCATTCCAACCATTTGTCATAGATCATCTTTGAATCAAGTGCGCCGACTTCCTGCCGAACCTGCTCTGAGATTAGATGGAACATTGCATTCGATTCGACAATATAATCAGCTTCCAGTATTTTGTCGTTGCTTGCCTGAGCTGCCATATCTACCGTTGTTTGTTTTACTTTAGATCTCAAGAGTATGTTATCCCATACAGCATCCCATTGACCTCTCCACTCTCTAACCCTTCTAGAAATCTCATTCAGCAAAAATGATTCGCCATCAATCAAAGTATCCGTAGGTTTCAACTTATCCTCTTTTGCAGAATATTCCATGAGATTAACAAACCCTCCTTCGTCTAGAGGATCATTCTTCCATTGCTTTCTGACTTCTGTCAATTCTGTCACGCGCCTGAACCTGTGCAAACCATCTGGAGATTTCAGTTGATTGCATATTGTGATTAAATCCAAAGCTTTGAAGCTTGTTGGCGGAACACCCAAATCATGCACAACCCTATCATAAACGCCATAAGCAGATTCACCGTGAATTGTTCCAGCGACTACATTTGCAAGTGCACCGATTCTCATAGCTTCAAATAAAGCAAGCGACTCTATGGAACGAACTTCACCGATAATCAAAACTGAGTCTCCCAACCTCAACGCAGTCCTCAGTGCCTCATCTGCAGGCAATTCAGTCTCAACCCTAGTAATCACAGAACGTGATTTCATTCTTTCTATATTATAGCCTAATCTTCTCATTTCAGGGACGGCAATCTCAAGAGTATCCTCGGTTGTTATAATTCTGAATTTCGTCATTATTTCCAGCATCAACCCATTTAGAACAGAAGTTTTACCGCTTCCACGTCCACCTGCAATCAGCATCGCCCTCCCGCCATCGATTATAAAACTCATCAAACCCGCATACAGCGAATCGAACATTCTGCCTTTAATGAATAACGGAAATGTCCATGGCTTTTCCCTGTGCCTTCTAAATGCAAATGCGAGACCTTCAGGGGATAATGACCTTGTGATTGCCGCCACCCTTGCCCTGCCACCTGGAACCATCAGTTCTGTGTCCAAAACAGGACTCGATTCGTCCAACGGTCTGCCGGAGTATAATCTGAATCTTGTCGCCCACGATTCCGCATCTTCGCTTGTAGGCATGAGATTGGTTTCGCATTCTTCGAAATCAGAATGGTTGATGTATATCGGTGTTGTGCCTATTGGCGAATTGATGAATATGTCCTGAATTTTCTCATCGGACAGCAGCAATTCCAGGATTCCGTATCCTGCAGTGTACCGCGATAAAATTGTGGCGAGTTCTTCTATTTCGGCCGCTGTAAGATTCACGCTCATGCTTCTTGATATGTCCCGCACCAAGTCTCTCCCGAGATTTTTGAAGAGCTCTCTTGATTTTTCTGGTTCAACCGATTCAGCCTCCGTTGGTCTGTGTGCGGCGAGGTATCTTCTCGCGGAATCCAGGATAGTATATTTCTCGTCGCTCAATACAAATTCCCTCGGTGTTATGTGGTAAAGATGGCGAACCTTTGTTGGCAGTTTGTATATTTCAACCTCAGCGCCCGCAAGAGAATATTTGTTCAGCAACCTTGCGCCTTTCGGAATTGCCAGCATGAATCTTGTCAGCATGAAGTTTGGCCTGACAGTTGGCGAGAACAGTTCGCGATACACGTCCCTGCTACCTATCTGATAATTCTGCAGGACAGGCAAAGCTTTCTGTATTAATGTGCATCCTTCCAGGATGTTCTTTATCGGAACCAGCGCATTGTCGATATAATGAGTGAAGCATACCTTTTGTTCAAATGGTGCCGTGCCTTCCAAAACTTTGTTGGTATTTACCATCTTCACCGTCCTAAGATAAGCCCCGATAGGATCCTTCCGCAAAATTTCCAAAATCAAGAACTGCAAATCAGCCAGTCTTCTCGAGTACAGTTTCTCGCATTGAGACGGACCGAAATTCCTCAAGCTTATTATATTATCTATGTTCAGGATTCTGTTGTAGGCGTCTGCAATCTCGCGCAGCATTTTTGTCTGTTCTGCATCGTATTCGTTTTCACGCGCTTCAATCAAAATGACTCTATTCGCATCACTCGCTTTCAACAGAGTGTCTATGACAACTGCCATGGTTGCATCTGAATCTTCTATGCTCGGTGCAATGGCCCAGTTCATGCAATTAATCCTAAGCGCACCGTCAACGACTTCGTACTCTACAACCAAGAACACACCCTATTTAATTTATTTGCGTAGTTAAACAAATCCTTTATAATGGCCCTCCCAACTCTGCCCACATTACCTTTTGAAAGGCATGATGAAGACACAACAAAACTAACGGCAGAGCTAGTTAAAAGAGTGAATGAGGACGTAAGAAGAATCAGAATCATAGAGCAGAGAATCGGCAGGCTGGAAAATTCCATAGAAACCCTGCAGGAGAATGCATTAACTCAGATGAACGACCTTAAACTTTCGCTGGAAAAAATAAGCGGCAGAATTGTTTCTGTATCTGAAAAGCTTGTGAATATAGAAGGGGAGATTCTGAGATTAAGCAAAGAATTGTCCAAGACGGCAACAAAAAGAGAGTTGAAGCAGATGGAGACATTCGTCGACTTGATAAACCCGATTACAGCCAAGTTCGCAACAAAAGATGAAGTCGAAAAAATGATTGAGAACAGGATGCCGAAGAGCAAAAAGGCTTAAATACTTAACTTTCTATGTTAATTGATATATGAAGTTAGATGATGTGAATGGAACAAGAATTCCATATAACTGAGATAAAAGATTTACCAGAAGGTGATGTGGCAAGACTTGATTTCAGATGGGCGACTAAAAGAGGAAAGGTGGTAGATTTCGCAATTAATATAAGTCTTTTGGAAGATTATAAATCCGCTGACGTGTTCAGGGCGGATACAAAACACGGATATCTGCATGAGCAAAGATTTTGGATATCACCTAAACCAAGGGCATTGGATATGAACTATAATTTCGCATTTGTAGAAAAGAAGAAAGGGGTGTTTGAGAACTATGAAAGATGGATTAAACTTTTCAAAGAAGCGAGAAAAAGAGGTGGGGTATGATGAATAGAACAGACAGAATGGTAAGTAGAATGATAGACTTTGCTCTAGAAAAGCCTGAACTATCGCCGAGCAGAGTTCTGGTTATTAACCTTAGCAAGACAACACTAGAGAAAGTATTAACACCGAGTAGAATGGATTTAATAAGAGAAATAAGAGAAAAGAAACCTAAATCTGTTGGAGGGTTAGCTGAGTTGGTTAAAAGACCTATAGAATCTGTCTCGAGAGACTTGAGTATACTAGAAAATTACGGATTATTGAGCTTGGTAAAGATAGGAAAAATAAAAAAACCTGAAATTGAAAAGGACATACTCATGATACCATTAAAACCTTAACTAGCAAAAGTTCTGCGAAACTGACAAAAGCGTAGATTTATAGTAATTAAAAAGGAAATTAATAATAGTGAAATAATGGCTTTACCCTTTTTGAAGAATCCTCTGGCTAGAGGCAAAGGTTCTATGCCTGTTGAAAGAGTTAGGGATTTGACAGGCAGGGGATTTTCTGAGGTGGAAGTTATAGATGTCTTGAGAAAGGAAGGATACTCGCCGGAGGAGATTGATAATGCGCTAACACATGCCCTGAAGTTTGCCGCGACTACGCCACAACCACAGCAACAAGGACAGATGGACTATCAGAAGAGCGAGCCTGCTCTGCCAACGCTGGAAGAAATAATACCGAAAACTCAGCAACAGACGCCGCAGATTCCTGAGACTTCCCTGCCACAGGAATACTATCAGGGATACCAGCAAAATTATCCAACTGAGGAATATGTCGATTATGTCGTGCAGGCGAGAATGGGCGAGATAAACCAGAGGATCACGGAATTTTCCGTCAAGGCGCAGGAAATTGAAAGAAGGATACAGGAAGTGAGCGACAGGATAAATGAGATAATGAGCCTGAGGAATGCCGAGCAGACGCAAATCCTCAGCAAGATAGAAACTTTCAAGGAGGGTGCCGGTGACATAGAGATCAGGATCGGCGGCTTGGAGAAAGCTTTCAAGGAGACACTCCCTGCATTGATAGAATCCGTCAGGGGATTGACTGACTTGGTGCAGAGGTTTAAAAGAGAAGCTTAAGTCTTCCGCAAACAATTTATAGTTAGATAGCATGGCTTTCCCTATAGAGAACCTTCTTTCGCCAAATTTGACGAATATGATGATAACGCTTGTGATTCCTTTCCTAATAATTTTTACTGTGCTTTTGTTCGCGCTCAAGAAGACAAGGGTGTTAGGAGACAGCAATTCTGTATATGTTATAATTTCGCTTGGGTTGACGGTCATGATTTATGCGGTTAACCCGGGAAATGTCTTCCAGTTTCTCGCATCGTATCTGTTCCAGATAGGCGTCGCCGGGACTATAATTGCACTGGGCGGTGTTGTGATTTTCCTATTTCTGGCTTTGATTAGGAAGAGCGCCAGCATAGCTGAAAGTTTGAAAAGCGGCGAACAAAAGCTGACGGATTTGCGAAAGAACGAAGAGAGGCTTTTGAAACAGATACATGGTGGCGCAATCTTCGGACCAAGCACCGGAACAAAAATGGAAAAGTTAAAACAACTCAAGGATACAGAGGATGAGATAAAAAGGCTTGAACTGTACCTGCGTGCAAAGAGGCGAATATGACACTAGATGTTTAAATTTTTACTAAAACAAATTATTGAAAGAGAGAATGGCTAATATTTTCCAGATAGCTGTTGAAAGGCTTGTTGATGTAGGATTCTATAATTTCCTATTGCCTTTTATCCTCTTCACTACACTGCTTTATGCCGTCCTGACCAAAACAAAAATCTTGGGCGAATCGCCTGTCGTCATCGGCATAATATCGGTATCTGTCGGCCTGATGGTATTTGGGCTTCCTGTAATTGCGGGTGTCAACCTGACGCAACCTTTGACGGCGTTTTTAAGCCAAGCCGCTGTTTTCATTCTTGTGCTTGTAATGGCATTCTTGATCGGGAGTTTCTTTTATCCGAACATCATGGAGAAGATTAATGAGATTTTCAAGCTGCCGGGACCGTTTACCTGGCTTTTGTGGATTGTCATAGCTGCTGCTGTATCGGTAGGGCTGTTTTCGGTTGTTGGCGGCGGAGTTTCAAAACTGTTTAGTTCATTCAAAATACCTGGCGAATTGGGTGCTTTGACAGGGGTTCTTGCTGTGGTGTTCGTTATAATTTTAATCGTGGCAAACACGATGGGCAGGGAGGTCAAGTAATGCCGTCATTCTTCGAGATAGCCATATTGAAACTTCAGGCACTGGGATTTTTTACATTCCTGCTGCCGTTCATTCTGACAGCCGCGATAATCTATGGCGGACTAAGAAGATCCCAGCTATTTGGGGAGCCTGAGAGGAATGTTGCAGTAAATGCTGTCGTGGCTTTTGTCATCAGCCTGTTCGTATGGGCCGC
>CAYXOT010000028.1:0-6785 GCA_964466985.1 uncultured archaeon | reverse complement strand
TCACAAAAGAAGACGCATTGCGCGCAATGAATCTTATGAAAGCTTCACTCAGGCAGTTCGGTTTCGAACCAGACACAGGCCAGATTGACATCGATAGGGCTGAGGGCGCCAGGGCCACATCGGCACAAAGGAGCAGAATAAGGATTGTATTGGACATACTTGATGAGTTGGAAAAAACTTTCGGCAAGGATATACCATTTGACGAGCTAGTCAAGAGAGCTAAAGAGCAAGGTGTCAATGCGCCGGATGATATTCTGAAGAAGATGCAACAAGAGGGAATGCTCTACAGCTCAAGGGCAGGAGTAATCAGTAAGGTGTAATGAATGGTTGAAAGATCTCCTGCGAAGAAAGTCAGAATCGCGGATTTATTAAACGGAAAATATTTCTATGGCAGCAAGGAAGAAATGAAACCAAGCTACGTGATAACTCCTTTTGGTGAAAAGATTTCCCGAGCGAACTTGATTGGAACCGTGATTGACAAGTTTGTAAATGAGGATGGAAATTATTCTTCTGTTACAGTTGATGACGGCACTGAAGCAATCAGAGTGAAATCATTCGAAGGACTCCCATTTGAAAAATTTCAGCTGGGCGACGTGGTGAGGGTGATAGGGAAGCTGAAGGAATACAATGGCGAACTATACGTCTCGCACGAATTGATAGAAAAGATTAGTGATGTCAACTTCGAAACGTTCTCAAAGTTAGAAATTCTCAGAGACTTGATTAAACAGAGAAAGATTGCCGATGAGATAAAAAATATGTCAAACCAGATGGATGATGTGGAATTGGAAGCTTATGCAAGGGATACTTATGGAGTGGACAAAGAAACTTTGTCTGTTGTAATGGAGAGCAAGAAAAAAGAAATTGACTACAGGCCTGCAGTCCTGCAAATTATAGACAAGTTGGACGAAGGTTCGGGCGCTGAGATTAGAAAACTCTTTGAAGTTCTGAATCTCCCGGAAAATATTATAGAAAAAACTCTCGATGGGCTCATCAATGACGGAAGCTTGTATGAACCGAAAATAGGGTTTCTTAAAAAGGTATAATGATTTAAATCGGTTGTTTGACAAGTGATATCATGGAAAGATATGAGAATTTGTTGGAGTCCGCACTAGAGAAGATTCCAAAGAAAATGCAAGAAAAAGACAGGTTCCAGATACCTGAAGTTGTATCGGAAATACAGGGGAACAAGACTTTGATAAGAAATTTTGTTGATATAGCGACTACATTGAGGAGAGAACCTGCGCACATAGCCAAATATTTGTTCAAAGAACTTGCCACTCCCGGCAATATCCAAGGTTCATCATTGATACTTCAGAGGAAACTGACAACAAGCTTCATCCAAGAAAAAGTTATGAGCTATGTGAAAGAATTCGTGTATTGCAAGGTATGCGGGGAACCGGATACGAAATTTGTCAAGGAAGGAAGGATAACATTCATTCAGTGCGATGCCTGCGGCGCCAGAGCACCCTATAAAAGTATCTGATGATTGGATGTTCTGGACCAAGATATTTTCAACAAGGACTGAGATAGTAGTTGCACTGTGCGACGAGAACATGCTGGAAAAAATCATGGAATTTAAAAAAACCGGGGCAAAAATAAAAGTAAGCAAGCATTTCTATGGGGAGAATCTCATAGACGATACAATCGCATTGAAGTTACTGGGCAAGGCCACTATTGGAAATCTTTTCGGCAAAGAGATAGTTTCCCTTGCAACAAAGCACGGCTTTATATCAAAACAAAACATCATAAATATTGATGGCATCCCGCACGCGCAGTTCGTCAAGCTTTCGGAGCGTTAGAAAAGGGCAGTTTTTTCTCCTGTCAACCGTTGCGATTGTGACTATTCTATTTTTTGTGGGCAGATGGGTGGACCCATTGGCGCAATCCGACACATCAGGCATCGCAGGAATGGAAGAACTTTTCACATTCGACAACATCCAAGAAAAAACATCTTCGGTAGTCAAGAACAGCGACAATTGCGATGATTTGAACTTTAACATGCAGGAATACAAAAGCTTCATCGAGAATTTTGCAAGCGAGAAAAACTACAAGATAAAATTTGCTTATCTAGTTCCATCATGTTCTGAAGAAGGCGCAACTGTTGCGGTCAGTCTGAGAATACAGTCCGAAAGGGTGGATGCCCAGAAAGACTTTTCCGTCGTGTGGCCTTAGTTGAAACGAAATAGAGAATCGCAGCTATAGCTGTAATCTGCAGGAATCCTGTCAATCCAAACTCAGGCAGGCTGAACTTTTTCGACTTGACTGATATCGATATTGGGGGCTGCGGTTGGAAGTGTGACGAATCACCATCGCGGAATATTTTGATAGTCAGAACATTGTCGCTTTCTGTCAGGGTGCGTATGTTTGAAGACACAGAAATACTCTGTCCAGGACTTACTATTTGCGTGCGTATGTTCGGGTTTGTTATTTCAATCTCATTCTGCAAAGATGCGGATATTGTTATCTGGTATCTCTCTGAGAAGGATCCAGTATTTTTAATATCCAGCTGAAGAGTCGCAGGCTGGCCTACAGTGGTTATCATGCTCGTTGGGGTTCGATAATCAACTTCATGCGACGCATAAGCTATCTGAGTAAGTAGGATAGCCGATATTATCAATGTCAGCAAATAACGAAACTTCCTCATGATTAATTTATTCGCTTTCTAAACTTATTTCCTTCTCTTCCTTCTGTCCAGAGTTCTGTTGAAGAGCAGGAAGTAAACTATTGCCGCAACAAATATTATCTGCACGAAACCTATCAGCCCGAACTCGGGCAATGCGAACAGACCTGGGCTTACATCAATTGCAAGGGTTTTAGTAATCGCAGGGCTTGCTTGCGAAGCTACAACAACCGTTATCTTGTTTGGCACATCTATTATGGGTGTTACAGAAAAGAACACATTCACCACTTTATCTAAAGGAATGCTTCCGGTTGTGGCGCTTGATGGTGAAATATCCACAGCTTGCGGATCGTCGGCGGTAAGTGTTATGCTATAACTATCGGTCACCACGCCCAAATTGCCAACATCTACTTTCAAGTGAGTAGTGTCGCCAACTGTGGCTGAAATGCTGCTTGGTGCCATCAAGTCAAAGTCTATTGATTTGAAAGATTGAGTCACTGCACTCTTCAGCTTCTCATCTTCAGGATCGTAGAAGACGCACTTGAGATTTTCCTGAGCAAAATTGTATGCCGGAGACGGGACTTTACATTTGCCTTTCTTCAGTTCTTCTGGTCCATGCTCGAATGGGTATGGCAGGCATCTCTTTCCTGCGTCAGCAGGGCAATTGTCCAGATCAGGATCGCAGTTCAGTCCACATTTTACTTCCATCTCTCGCGTTGGTTGGTTAGTATAGAATGCCTCCCATTCAACATCAAAGCTATTCAAATCTCCTGTGTATGCAAAGAAGCTGACTTGAGGTGCCTGCGGGCTAACTGCACCAGGATCAACTGTGAATGAAGGATCCATTATGTTGCCATCAGGTCCGACGAAATTAAACGAAAGCGTGCACGTGCTTGTCTTGTCTTTTGATTCAACACATATCTTAAAGTTATTTTCTTTGCCTGTTTGCACTAGGAAAAGGAAAGGTTTATCAGGTTTTATTGTATTAACCAAATTTTTGCCCGATCTCAAATCTGCGTCCGAAAGATAAATGCCAGTCCTAGAACTGCATTTTTCTGACCGTGTTATTGATGGTATGCTGAAAGATTTACCTGTACAGAATTCCGAGTTGTCCTTAGCCTTCAAATCCCATGTGAACTTCTCACCCTTGAATAGCCCCTGCTTCGGTTGTACGCCGTCATCTATGCCGAAATTAGGCATGTTCAATATTTCCAACGAAGGTTTGCATAGAGGCGTGATAGTCACGCTCGCTTTCGTCGAGTCGCATGTTATTCCCTGTATGGAGGATGTTGCAGTAAACGTTTGTATATTCTGGACAATAGGATAATTGCAAATTTGGCTGCATGATCCACTTCTTGGACCGTTGCTGAATGAACATCCGTTTGCAGTCACTGCATCAGCATCCCCAGCTTGAGTGCCGCAATCAATTTGAATAATTCCAGGGGCAGTACGAAAACCTGTATAGGTAGCAGTAATACTTGATTGGGTCAACCCCTGGCCCTCAGTCGGGTTTGCAACCAAAGAGCAGGTCGGTTTTGTTTCAAAAGTTACATCCACATCATTAGGATCATAATTTGCGGCAGAAGCTATTACAGTTGATCGTCCTGCAGTTGGTGATGTGAGGGTTTGGGCCAAGCAAGTACTTCCTGTGATGCATGTAGTTGATTTTTGACCATTCCCGAAAGTACCCAAATTAGTTTCAAGCTTTACGCTAACACCCTGCTCATTTATCGAGCTACTAACTGTAATTGTAGACACCTCGCCTGCAAAAAGAAGCACAGGTTCGGCTTTCATCGGAAATGTGGAGCGAAAAATTAGGAGAGTCACATCCTGGCTTGCTACCTTGCTTCCGCTAGTGCCGGTTATTCTATAAGTAAACACACCCGTTTGAGCTGAGGGGACTACATCAAAGAATACGTTAAAACCTATATCAGAAGGCTTTACAGTTGCAGGTTGCGTTACAGTGACACCATCTGGGGGTTTTCCTATCCATGTTCCAGATAAGGCAATTGTATCAGAAAAATCGCATTGAGGAGATATGGTAATTCTTGCTGAGCCACTTTCCTCGCCTAAATCAAGTTTTCTTACATTCACCGTGCTTGGGTTCGGAGCTCCAAAAGAGAAAGTTTTTGTTAGACCTACGTTTATTATTGCATCAGGACCGTTTTTAGCTTCTGCGTGTACATTATCTTTACAAGTTGCATGAAGTTGGTATAATCTACTGGTTGTGAAAGTGTGCGACTTCTTGGCAGCACAGGATTCTCCGGCATCGCACAGCCCGCCGGAGCTGTCTGTGACAGTCATCAATCCCAATTCAACTGGTTTGTTGTTCTCCACCGATATGAGCTTACATTCTTTAACTCCAGAACCGGCATCAGAAACCGTGGCAATGAACTCTTGTGGTTCATCTTTGCATGCGCCAGTAGGTGATATAGATCCGACTGTTGGCAGGTTGAAGTCTATGGAAAATGGTCTAGTATCTGTACTATCAGTTGGACGTTCTTGTATACCATCATAAGCTTGCACTACTATTTCACAAGCATTGTGTCCTTCTTTCTTGCACATTATAGCATTGGCACCAACACTTATTGGAATTGATGCTTTGAAAGTTTTATCGGAACATTTAACAGTACTTGCGTCCCAGCCAGTTTTAGGATAAATTTGTTCCTTGTTATGCAGAAGTTTAAATCGACACTCTGTAAGCTTATTCTGCGCGGCATAATCCACAGTTACGGTAAAGGAATCTGTCTGCATCGAACCGGCATCAGGAGAAATGATTACAGGTTTATCGGGAGGTACGCATTTTTTTATATCGTCACCTGGAGCTTCATTCACCCATTGAAGATCGTCCACACTTGGATTAGGATTAATATCACAGCAAGTGTACTTTTTACCTCCCGCATCCCTTTTGTCCTTTAAGACATCACACTTCCTCCATATGTCATCTGTTCCAGCATCGGCCAAGGGGATTAAAAAAATAGAAAAAACAATTAAGCAAAAAATAACGGCAATAATACTTTTCATATATTAATTTTGTTTTGCTGATAGGATAAAGTTAATTCATCCCCTTCTTTTCTTCTTTCTGGCATCCTTGTAAATCACATAAACCCAGGCGAACGCACCGACTGCAAGCAACAACGCTATTCCGTCAAATGTATTCCCACCCGCAACATACACCCATTTGTCTTGAGGACCGGCATAAACCAAAGCAACGAGCATGTAAACGGACAGGAGAAATGTCAGATATCTCATAATTATCTTTCTGCAAGCTATGGTATAAACTTTATACCCCCAGAAACCGAATTCTAAATAACGGACTTAATGTGATACTTTTATCGGAACTTGTACTTCCTTCTTTTTACTGAATCCGACTATAGTAAATCCAACTATCTTTTTAGATTTCGGATCAATCCTCTCTATTACACCGTTCTCAAGCTCCCTTCCTATAGCCTTCGTAGGTTTCCCTAGAGAAACGTACAATACATCCGCATCCTTATCATAGCTCATCATCATTCTCATATACAATCTCCCTATCAGCTTCTAGATTTTGATTCTTTTCTATTAATGAGATATTATCTTTGATATAGGGATCTTTATTGGTCTGTGTGATTTACCAAAGGTTTTCATAAATTCTATAATCGTCAAGCCGACAACTTCCCTATTCCTTTCGTCTATTCTTATGGCTATATTGCCTATTTCCTCTGTAATAGCCTCCTTTGGCTCCCCGAAAGATATGTACATAACATCAGCTTCCTCATCATAGTCAAATTCTATCTTTTCAATTTTCATATTCTCACGATGGTTTTCTTGTTTTGTACGCCGTTATCACAAATCCGTCTCCATCGAGGATTTTGACAGCCACCATTATATACTTCTTTTCGTCTTTTATGAACTTAACTTTGTTGTCTGGCCGGAGTGTTGCACCCTTACAGTAGGATGAGTCACCGCATCTTCTATATTGTTAACCCTGTTGGACATTTCAGGATGTCTTCGCTTAATATGCAACCACTGTGCTTCAGTCAGCCTTATCATTTTCCCATCAATTGTTTTAACTTCAAAAATTGTCATATTCTATAATTAAGCTTACAATGAATAAACTTTATACCCCAAGAAAGCGAATTCTAGATAATGCCACAGATAGAATTGAGTGAGCGAGATCTGGAGA
>CAYXOT010000027.1:0-7083 GCA_964466985.1 uncultured archaeon | reverse complement strand
TTGCTGAAATTTCTGGAAGAAAGGGGTTAGTTTAATTCGTTTTTCTCTCGTCTATAATTTTAGATAATTCTCTTGATGTGTGGAGCTCATTCAATTCAGGCTCAGAAATCACAGGCACCCCTTCAACCGATTCTTTGTAAGATCTCTTGGAAATCAAAACTGCTTTTGAAGACAGTATGCCTGATAATTGCTTAATTTCATTCAACTCATTCTTGACTTCCGACGGTATTGTAGACAAATGAGTTATCAGCGAGAAATTCTCCCTTCCAATAATTTCAAAGGGCGATGCATGAACAGACGAATTGTCTATCCCTATCCTGGAGAATTCCATGCTTACAGTCCTCTGGAAATGATGCTTTGGCTTCAGATATACAGCTTCCGCATGCTTCATCTCATAAGGCAGGGCCAATTCAATCCTCAGCATCCTTTCGAGGCTCCTTGCAGTCTCTCTCTGGGGATTAACGCGCTTGTTTTCAATCTCATACATTGCTTTCTTGGATATGCCGATATGCTGCGCCAGCTCTTCGAGTGTCAGTCCCAATTCTTTTCGTTTTTCTTTCAGAGCGAATGCGTTTATTTCATGAGTGTGCCTTCCTTTTGAAGAGTGCGTGACAATCATTTCTTCTTCCTCGAGCATAATTCTGAATAAATGTGGAGTAATTACGGGCAATTCAAATCGTGAATAAACTGTAGAGTCATTTAGATGTTCCCTGTTGTTTCTCTGGGAGACTACAAAAGGGTATGCTGACAGGAAATAGGAAATAGCACGCAAATCCAACGCATGCGATTCGTCTAGTCCGTCGACGTTCAATAAAGCCTTTATCAGGAATAGATGCTCTCTTCTTGCGACTATATCAAAAGAACCATGAGTTACGAAAGTCTCAAACTGGTTCTCATGTAAAGTATTAATTACTTTATTCATCAAGATGATTTTATCGAACATATTAAATACTTGTCGTCGAATAGTGATATAAATGAATGGGCGTGTAGCTTAGCCTGGTTAGAAACTCTACCAAGAGTTAATAGGCAACTGTCTTATAAGGCAACTAAGCGTAGAAGCAGTAGGTCCGGAGTTCAAATCTCCGCATGCCCATTCTTATCCCAATTTCAACCAATCAAAAATCCACTGCCCCAAAAATCCTAGAATAAACGGAACGAGTATAGATATACCGACTCTTAATATGACAAACTTCGGTCCAAAGAATGGCAGTTCCCAAACTAAAACTCTCTGCAAACCGAAAAGCGACCAAGCTGTCAGATAGGCGATAATCGGTCCTATGCTAGTCCCGGCTTTCCAGAATGCAACTAAAATAGGGAAATGCAAGAAAGGTCCTCCTGGGGTTAAAGCTCCTAATGCTGTACCGATGGATATACCTCTCAATCCAGATTCCTTGCCTAACCATGTTTGTATCTGCTCTTTTGGTAGAATCAACACTATCATGCTTGAAATTAAGAATGCTGCGATGATTAGATACAAAAATCCTTCGTTAGGGTGGAATAACTGGCGTAATGTTGAAATGAATGCAGTTCTCACATTTTTTGGATTGTTAAAATAAACTACCGCATACAGAACAATTACTGCGACTACAAAAGCAATCATCATCCAGTTCATAGGAATTCCTTTCGTGATTTAGTTTAAATAATCATTTTCTTAATTCCACTTTCATGAAATCGTGCGCGACTTTCGTATTTGGGAAGACTTTCTTGGCCCTTTCTCCCATTTCTTTTATATCGTTTTTGTTGTATCTTCTGCTGATATGCGTCAATATCAATTCTTTCACATTTGATTTTTCAGCAATCTTCGCTGCTTCTGCCACATCGGCATGATATTTTCCCTGAGATTCATCGAGCTCAAGAAATGTGCCATCGTGGATTAATATATCCGCGTTCTGTGAAATTTTGACAACAGTATCACATGGTTTAGTATCGCCTGTATAAACAACTTTCAACCCTTCTTTTTTATTGGATATATCCTCTAATCTGATTTTTTTACCTTTGTATTCTGCTTCACCTTTTTCTTTTAATTTGTTCAACCAGTATCCCCGTTTCAACCCAAGTTCCTTCAATTTGTTCAAATCTATATTCCACCTGTCCTTTTCCTTAAAGCAATAGGCAACACTCGGGACGGTATGTAAAGTTGGGATAGATAAAACTTCGAATTCATCTTCTTCGAAAATTTGAGTTATTTCATCTCCCTCAAAAGGAACGTTAATTGCATTGATGGGAAATCTTAGTCCAAAATATCCTAAATCAATTATGTCTGCTACAAATCTCTCAGCTTCTGGTCCAAAAATTGTAAGTTCTTTCCTTCGTTTTTCCATGTTCATTGTCTGTATTAATGGGATCAATCCTGCGAAATGGTCTGCATGCCAGTGCGAGATGAATATATTATCTATATCCATGAAGCTGATGCCAGATTGCATCAATTGTTTTTGCGTTCCTTCACCACAGTCGAAAAGTAGAGTGGATTTTATATCTGTATAATGCTCGAATATTATGGCTGAATGATTCCTGTCTTTTGTCGGTATTCCTGATACCGTGCCTAGAAATGTTATTTGTAGCATATAATCTATTTAGTTAAAAAGAAATTAAAGAAAGGGTTTTAATCTAGAATCGAAATTAAATTACATGATTTCAGAAGTAATTAGAAAGGCGGATTCATCTCATGGTTTTGCTTTGTGAAGATAGAAATGAACCGGGAGCACTACTCAGGCGATATTTAGGGTATATAAATCTGACAGATGAGAATAGTGCAGGTAGCTTACAACCATACGAAGGTGAGGATATTCTAACTATAATATATGATCTTCAAAGGGCTGCGGTTTTTGCGGATATAGGGCTTGAAATCAGAGAAACAGGTGATGGTATCTACTTCTGGAGAGCTCGTGCACCAATTCCATCTAAACCTCATACCATAAAACAGATTATGGCATCTTATCGATACAACCTATTAAACGAAGCTGAAAGAAAGTTAGCTCAATCATTCTAGGCGGATTCTAAATCAAACTTTCCTTCTCAAAACTTTGAACTCGTACTGACGATTATCCTGTAGAGACCGAAATGAGAAAAAAAGAAATATTAGACCAAGCAATGAAAAACGGATGGTTACTTGTATTTTCTCATGGTTATCGTCATCATGTTGGCTACCTGCAAAAGCGGAGAAACGAAGTAGGGCATGAAAGGTACTTTATCCCAGTAGATTTGACAGTTTAATCCTTACTTAACTAGGTTTTTTCAAAATAACTCTTCAAAAAGATACCAAAAATCTTATCTTTTTTAATCAACTTTAAGATTTTCTCATTACCAACTATCTCAAACCCTTTGGTTAACTGTTCAGCTATGAAATTAGGTATACCTTTAGCCTTCAATATTTCTGCATCATTTTTAAGACTATCTACAAGCTTTTCATGAGCTGTAATGAATTTTCTTTTCACTTCCACAACCCAATTATCACCTTCAACAAACGGTCCTGTTAATGGATTCTTATATTTTTCCAGGAACCTTTTAGAATCATTCAAATCAAACACGCTGGGTCCTACTCTTTTCTGCACATGCGGTAATGCATTTACTTCCATTTCCAACAGAACTATAGCTAAATCCTTTTCGTTAGAATACACATCCCTTCTCAAAACTTTGAATTCATATTTAGTCTCTTCTAGAATCTCCTGCATCCTTTCACCAAATCTTCTTAACTGCGGCCATAGGATATCAGGAACGACTTTAGGTGGTGCGAATTTAACCAGTATTAGTTCTGTTTTTCTCTGAGCTTGTCTTTGCTTTAATTCTCTGCTTGTAATTGAAAGTGATTTCTTTTCTGAAAAATATTTTTCACTTGGGTTGTCCAAAAATTCTTTTGCCAATTTTTTAAATCTTAGAAAGCCCTCAACTGAAACAGGCGCTGTTGTGTTTCGGTTTCTATCAGTAGGGTCTATGAGAATCAAAGGGTGATTTTTAAAATTCTTTCGCACTTGGTTATGCTCTTCTTTCTTGTAATAATTTTCCAAATCTATTAGTTCTCCTGGTTTCCAATTGGACGCAGCTTTCAAAACTTCGAGAAACCCACCATAACGGATTGTTAATAGCTCGCATGCATAACCAGAAAATCCTTCTGTCTTGGCATCGGCACCATAGATTTTGTTAGCTGTGAGAAATTGTTTCAATAACCTAACTTCGTCAGATAACATTGAAGGCAGATTCTTTTCTATGTATCTGACATGGAATGGTGTCCTGTCTACCGCAGATTTGATTTTTTCAGCAGATTCAACTTCAAAACAAGGAACTATGTCTATATCCACACCTTCGACTAGTCCAGAAGCATAAGGATGTTGTGCATATTCAACAGAAAACTTTCCTTTTAATTGTTTGATAACCTCTTTGCCGATTAACAGACCGTATTCTTCTAGCTTGTTCTCAGGCAAGTCTGGGGAAAACAGAACAAAGACGTCGAATTCTCGTTTTCCTGGTAGCCATGTGCTTCTAGTTATGCTCCCTGCTAGAATGGCTTTCGCTTGATGCTTCTTTGCCTTTTCTCTGGTAATTTCAAGAGTCCTTTGTGACAAGCTTGTTAGATGTTTTTCCTCGGATTTTTTCGGTTTGATTTTAAACAGGGCCCTATCTAGAATTTTCTGGTAAGATTTCTGCATAATTAATGTATTGGTTATTGTTCTATTTAGATTTGGACAGAAATAATTCTCGGTTTAGTTACTATTAAATAGTGAACACCGAAAAGCTTAAATATAAGTAACTACCATATAGTAGCTATGTCAAACGGGTTTAGAACAGGCAGTAGTAAGATGACAAACGGTAATCGACTAATCGGTAGGAGTTTAATAAGTACACATAACCTGTTTTTGCAAGAGCAGTTGATGGACGCTCAACAGTCTTTATTCTTTGCTAGAAGCGTCAAGGAAGCTAAGTTTTTACAGAGTAGGATTAATTTTTTAAAGTTGAGATTAAACGATATAAAAACGAATAAAAGGAGGTAATAACTATGAAACCTAGGGAAATTAAAATTTTAGCAGACCTTGAAAGGTTGTATCCTCAATTAAAAACAAGTGAACTGCTTACTCTTGCGCCTCTTTTAACAAAAAGGATTGACTATAAAATAAATCCAAAATGTGTAGAATCGACCGAATTTTTACCTCTTTGTTTATCTAACTACTTACTTGAAGGTACAAGGCCGTACAAACCAGATTTCGAATTTTCGATAGATTACAGATATTCAAGAAATTAATAGCCCCGACCAGATTCGAACTGGTGTCTCAACCTCCAGAGGGTTGAATCCTTGACCACTAGACGACAGGGCTGTTTGATAACTATTTGATAGAATAAATTAATATTAAGATTTATTGATTAGAATGGTTGAAACTCTTTTACAGTATTTAATACACAACCTCTCCTATCTTGGCGTGTTCATTTCAAGCATAATAACAAGCGCGTCAGTCATTGTTCCTCTTCCAGGGCAGCTAATTCTCATTCTTGCTGTAGTGCTTAACCTTAACCCCTTTATAACTGCTGTTGTAACAGCTGCAGGATCGATGATAGGCGAAATGGTCGGATACGGCATAGGGCTAGCCGGTGGGAAGCTGGCAAAAGGCAAGTTTAAAAAACACAAGAAGCTTGCAGCGACGATTAAAAAATACTACAACAAGTATGCATTTTGGGTGATATTTGCAACTGCATTCCTGTTTTTCCCATTTGACCTAGTGGGTATAATCAGCGGGTTGAGCAGATATGATCTCAGAAAGTTCCTGATAGCGGGGTTTTTAGGCAAATTTCTCAAAACTTTATTGGTGATATATTTGGTGCAGAATGGCATACAACTTTTCGGATTTACAGGCAATTTCGCAGGTATATGAGTGAAAAATAAATTCAAATAAATTTAATTTAATAAAGTGACTATATGAAAGAAAAGGCATCAAAACTTGAAATTTTTATTGATCGTATAATACCTTTTGCTATTATTTTGTTGGTGATTATAACTATTGTAGAACTGTTCTTTTCCAAATTTGTAAAACCTTATTTTTGGATAATAGATCTACTAGACTTTTGGATACTAACTGTCTTCATTATAGATTTGTCGTTTAAATTCAAGCATGCTAAAAGCATACCAAATTTTTTGAAGCATTATTGGCCCTATATTATTGCTGTATTCCCTTTTTTCCTAGTTCTAAGAGTATTGGAAAGATTTTATCAAATATCAGCATCGTCAGCAAGCTCGAGTATTCTTATAGGAAGGTATATAGCTGGTGCTCTTGGTGAAGCTAGATTAGCTCAACTAGCTGAGCTCTTCAGATTCATTAACATATCTACTAGAATGTTGAGAGCTACCTACTTCTATGAAAACCCCAAAGTAAGGCATAAAATAAATACTACGAAATTATTAGGACTGAAGACAAGGAAGAAACGATAATTGTCATCCAAAAATCAATTTGTGACATTTCGGTATCCATTTAAATATCAAATGTGATAATTCCTTTGGTGTTAAAGATGGGTGAGAAATTAGCCGGTGAACGACAAACTAGTCGTACTGTCTTCTTACGCGGATTTATCTAGAATTTCAGCTAGCATTAGAAAAGTTCATTTTAGAAAATTTATTAGCAGGAAGTTGTTAGATGAGATTTTATTATATTGCCCTAACTTAAAGGAAATATCCGTCTCTGGCTCCGCCGCAAAAAGAGTGAACGACAAACTAGTTTCTTACATAGCTGACAAAGGATTGAAAGTAGCATATACTGACTCTAGTTCTGGTAGGCCTAATTTACTTATGAGGAGATTAAAATGACAGGCACATGGGATGCTTCCTTAGCTTATCAGAATAGGTCAATGCGATACCCACACCCATATGCCTATCAAGAGTTACATGATTATTTAGAAGATTCAGGCATTTGGCACAGGACAATAAAATATGGGAAAAGTATCAGAACTAGAGAGGACATAAATAGGTTAAATTTACCACTAGAAAGAGTGGTTAAATCTCTTATTGTTAAAGACTGTAATGGCGGCGTAATCGCATCAATACCGATGAATTGTGAACTAAATTCAGAAAAACTAAGAAGACTGTTAGGAACTGATTTTGTTTTT
>CAYXOT010000026.1:0-7264 GCA_964466985.1 uncultured archaeon | reverse complement strand
TACAAAACCCTAAAACAACACTCGAACAATATACGATACCTTCTGATCTTGCTGCTGATATACTCAATTTCGCTTACCTCAATGGCGACATAGAGAATAAAGTTGTCTTTGATTTCGGTTGTGGAACCGGCAGGCTGGCTATAGGTGCATTATTGCTTGGTGCGAAAGAAGTTGTGGGAGTTGATACTGATTATAAAGTTTTAGAGACTGCTGAAGAGAATTTACACTCGATAATATCTGGTAAGCTAGCTGTGAGAGGTTCGATAAAATTCCTCCAGTCAGATATACGGGATTTCTCTGGCAAATCCGATACCGTTATTCAAAATCCGCCTTTCGGTATACAAAAGGAACATTCTGACAGGATATTTCTTGAAAAAGCTTTAGAATGCGGAAGTAGGATATACAGCTTGCATAAAGACGGGTATGATAAGACTCAGGATTTTATTACAAGATTAGTTGAAGGCAAGAATGGAAAAGTGAATAAAATAATCCCGTATGATTTTCCTATCCCACATTTGTTCAAATTCCATGACAAGCCTAAGAAAGAGATTAGCGTGGATTTGTACATTATCGAGTCTCCAAAATGATTTTAATCCCAAAGATAATTATTATATATGGGAATCGTAAAGAAAGCTAAAATCTCAGTTAATGGAAAATCAGAAGAGATAGAAGCGGTTATAGACACGGGTGCAGACAGGACTATGGTAGAGGAAGATATTCTTCTAAGAATTGGCGCTATCCATATGGGCAATTGGAAGGTGCAATCAATGGGTGAATTTAAAGATGTCAAGCCTGTATACGGAGTTATGATAGAAGTTGATGGTATTGGATTCCCTTTAACAGTATTTGGAGGCAAGAAAAACCTTATAGGTCATGATTTTCTTCAGCTAGGCAAAGCTGTTATAAATGAAGAAACTGGCGAAGTAAAGTTGACCAAGTCTTGGATTGAGATGTAAAAAATTTAATGGTCACTCTACCATTTTAAAAATAAGGCGCCCCAGGGGAGAATTTCGCATGCTAACATGTCTCGAATTCGGGCAAAGTTATATTTGTCTCCCGACCATCACGTTAACAGCATCAGCCTTCTTTACGAAGTGTGCCGCTCTACCTGCTGAGCTTTCCCGATGAAGTTACCGGGGCATTGCTGGGGCTTTCTTAAAGAATACTATAGTGAATTTAAATATATTTATCATTAAGTGAATTTATGAAAATAGGCATTTGTGCAAGCATGGTCTTCACAGACAATATGCTTGAAATTAAGAAACAGTTAGAAAATATGGGACATGAATGTTTTGTTTCAAGCTTTGCGGACGACTATGCTGGAAAATCTGAGGATGAAATAGAAAAACTCAAATCGTTTCACAAGCATGAAAAAGACGCTATACGTGAATTCTGGGAGAAGATTAAGTTGAGCGATGCTATATTGGTATTGAACTATGACAGAAAAGGTATAAAAGATTATATTGGTGGCAATACGTTAATGGAAATTGGGTTTGCTCATGTGCTGAACAAAAAAATATTTTTAATGAATCCGATTCCAGAAATCGAGTATTACAAAGATGAAATAGCATCTGTCAAACCTGTTATAATTAATGGTGATTTGTCTGAAATTAGATAACCAGCATAATTTGCTTTTATTCCCAACTACAACCAGTCTAAGAAACTCTCTGACTTTGTTCCCACTTTCTAACTACATCCAAAGAGTCTTTCTCCAAATCAGGTATATGAATTAGTTTAATTTGTCTATTATTTTCTTTATTTAGATTTTCATTGTCAGTAGCACCCTCATAATAAAACTTTGAAATCATTTCTGGTGTCTTTTTGCAAGCATGTACTATTCTTGATATACCTGCCCAATAAGCAACTGAAAAACACATTACGCATGATTGAAGTGATTCGTAGAGTGTGGCACCGTCTAGATTAGTTGTGTTCAGTTTCTTACATGCTTCTCTTATTGAAGCTGTTTCTGCGTGGCTGGTGGGATCATGAAGTATCGGGCCTATGCTTATGCCTTCTGCGATAATTTCTCCGTCTTTTACAACAAGTGCGCCTGCAGGAAACCCGCCTTTCTTGACCGATTCTCTTGCAAGTTCAATTGCTCGTTTCAGATATTTTATTTCTTCTTTTTCCATAAGTCTACCTCAATTCTCTTGTCAACATGCTCACCATTTACATCTCCGTCAACATTCATCCATACTTTTTCTGGAACTGCTTTATAGACTCTTCTAGGCATATTACCGAGAAATTGCTGTGGTGAGTGTGGCTTTTTATTAACACGTCCATCAAGACAAGAAAGTGCATCTGATATTTCTTTCACATCATCCAATTCATATGCTTTAGCTTTTATGTAAACTCCTTCACCAGTCCCTTCAAGGACCGTGGAATCGTAAATAACAATGAAAATCTGGTTATTTTCTTTTATGTTCTTTGAATGTTGATTTTCTTTCCATGAAGCCCAATAGAAATTGTACTCCTTATCAAAAGCAGAATATACAGGTGAGTTCCAAGGCTCTCCATTTTTGTTAGAGGTGGCAATGGTTATGTAAAGTATCTTTTTGATAATGTCTTTTGCTCTTTGAGTTAACTTGTCGGTCATACAATCATTTAATCTCTTTTTTAATCAGTTCTTTTGTTGTTTGTATGCATACGATTGCATCAACATTTAAATTCTTTGAAGCTAATTTATAATCAATGCCCTCTCCAATAGATATAACCATTATTATTCTTTACTTTCTTGCAATGCTAATTATAGGTTTTCATCACAGAAAACATAAAAATTCTCTAGAAGATTTTTTCTTATCAGATAGGAAGCTATCCACATTACATGTTGTTGGAAGTACATTCTCTACTCTAATAGCTCTTTCTTTCGTTTTCGCTGGAACAGCATTCGCATATATAAATGGTATTTCTGCGATTTGGCTTTCTCTTGCTGCATTGTTAGGATTTGTAATCTTTGCATTCGTATCGCCAAAGATTAAAGAACTTTCTGATAGTAAGCATGCCATAACTATACCAGAATTAGTTGAGCACAGATTAGGTAGGAAGTTTAAATTAATCTCCTCTCTGATAATAATTACAATCTTCACTTTAGTAGTTGCAACCGAGTTTCTAGTAGCTGGCTCAATTCTTACAAGTTTCTTAAAAACACCGTTTTTACCAACACTTATCATAGCTTCAGCCTTAGTAATCCTTTATAGCATTATAGGCGGCTTCAAAACTGTAGTGATAACAGATGTGATACAGATGTTTTTAATCATGTTGTCAATTCCTCTTATGTTCTTTGGTTTGTACCAGATAATAGGAGGAGCTCCATTAACAGTTCCGGCAGAACTTTTGAACCCATTTAACATCGGTATACCAGTTATTGGTAGTTTGTTTTTAATAACCATGCTTGCATATTTTGGTTCGCAAGATATTTTTCAAAGAGTATATGCATCACGTGACAAACCAACAGCAAGAAAATCCATGCTAATCACAGCTGTTATTGTATTTTCTATCTTTTTGTTAACTATACCTCTTGGTTTACTCGCAAGAGTTGCCTTCCCTTCAATAAATCCGAACGAGATAATACCAACATTAATTCAGCAAGTTTCTATGACTGGCTTGATAGGATTATTAATAGCGGGTTATCTTGCTACTGCCAATTCTACAGCAGATACTGAATTATTAACAGTTGCGTCCAACATAATTAGAGATTTCAAAACTGTTAAAACGAAAAATATAATAGCCGTAAGTAGGTTAATTATGCTAATTATAGGTGGTGTTGGTATAGCCATAGCTGCTCTTACCAAGGATATCCTTACATTAGTAGTTACGCTAATTAATTTGTTTGGAATACTTGGTGTTATAATTCTTGCAACATTATTCTGGAAAAGGGTTAGTCCTGTATCGGCTACCACATCTTTGGTGACAGGCTTTGGTGCAACTATAGTTTATACAATTTTCACAGGAGACTTTTTAGGAGCGACTTTAGTAGGTTTAATACCAACTATTGTTTTGCTAGTTGCTTTATCAATTCTAGTGAAACAAAAAACCTAAATAAGCTTCTTAATTAGCTATTTTACTTACTTTTCTTCCCCCTCTAATTCAACAAATGGTATTTCTATAAGACCAGTGGGATGTCTAGTATATGTAATTGTATCATTAGACTGGTCAATTTTAGCTCCTAGCTGCTGCAACACTATCCTTCCGAGTAAGTTTTTACGCCCGCCGATAATAACAACTGCTGGTATTTTATAGTTTTTAACTTCGATGTCTTCAAGATAAACATTCACCTTCTTCCTAGACTCGTCAGCAAAGGAAGCAGTCTCTTCTTTCACGGGTTTTATACCGATCTCTTGTAGCAAATCCTCTCTGACAACAACATGATCAGAACCAGTGTCTACAATAGCATCGATTTCTTTCTCTTTTATTTTCAGTTTTTCTCTTATTTCTCCCACAAGCTCACTAATAGTTATTTGAGTTCTTTCTTAATTAAATCTTTAATCTTATTCGGATCTCCAGCAGCTTTAGTTTTTCTCAGAACTTGGCCGATTAGAAATTGTATAGCCTTCTCATTACCAGATTTGTAATCTTCCACAGCTTTCTTATTCTCTTTTATCACTTCTTTGACTACAGACTCTAAATCTATTTTCCTTGATAATCCTTTTTCTTTTATCATTTCTTTGATTGATTTTCCTGTTGGTACTAGTTCTTTAATCAATTCTTTACCCAATCTTTCTGTTATCTCTCCTTTATCCATAGCTTTCAGAAATTCTATGAATAATCTTGACGTAACTTTTGATTTTCTAATCGTCAAATCGTTCCAGTTCAAAACTTTCAGCAAATCTGTAACAATCCATCGTGAAATATAATCTGGTTTGTCGAACAATTTAACACACTCTTCAAATAAATCTGCCAATGCCTTATCGGTATAAACAATTATCTGCGACTGTTTTTCTGGTATTTTATATTCTTTAACAAATCTTGCAACTCTTGCATCTGGCAGTTCCGGCATCTGAGTTTCAACTGCTTTTATCATCTTTTGCGAAATAGTAAATTGTGGTAAATCCGGTTCATAGATATACCCATAATCCTCTTCTGTTTCCTTCTTTCTCAATGTTGCAGTAGTCTTTGTTGTTTCGTCGAAATGTCGTGTTTCTCGTTCAACTTGCATTCCCATTCTTACAAGATTCTGCTGGCGGACAATCTCGTAGCTTAGAGCTTTTTCAACGTTTACAAAACCTGTGATGTTTTTGATTTCAACTCTTGTGCCGCCTTCTAATGAAATGTTTGCATCAACCCTTAGAGAAGCTTCTTTGGCGGCATCATAAACTTCCAGATGTTCCAGTATCGATTGTAACTTGGATAAAAATTCTCGCACTTCTTGTACATTTTCAAAATCAGGCTCTGTAACGACTTCTATTAATGGCATGCCTGCACGATTGTAATCTACTAGAACATATTGGGCATTGGTTATACTTCCTCCTACATGAATCAATTTACCGGGGTCTTCCTCTATCTGGATTCTTCTTATTCTGATTTTTTTATTTGTTATCTGCAGATAGCCGTTTTTAGCTAATGGAATTTCGTATTGCGTTATCTGGAAATTTTTAGGCATGTCCGGGTAAAAGTAGGATTTCCTTGAGAAAAACATTACCGGAGATATTTCACAGTCCAATGCTTTCGCAACCATTAATGCAGATTCTACGATTTTTTTATTTAGTGATGGCTTGTATCCAGGATATCCCAAACATGTTACACAAGTTGCTTCATTTGGTTCGTAATTTTCATAATCTGTAGGTGAGTTGCAGAAGAGTTTGCTTTTTGATAAAATATTCACATGCGCCTCCAAACCCATTATTGTTTTCATATCTATTCCGCCTCTTTTAGATTGTTCAAAGGTGTCTTAACACGCCTCTTCAGTTTCCTTTCTTTAATCCCGAACAACAAAAACGTACTTAAGAGAATTATGCCCGAACCTATATAAAAGATTATTTTGAAACCCGCCCCTCCTATAAGGAATCCCGCCAGCAGCACAGCACTTGCTTTCGCCATATCAGTCACCGTCCTGTACAAACCAACTTGAAAACCTCTCCTCTCTCTTTTAGTTATGTCGCCTATGAAAGCTATATCGGTTGTCTTTCTCATGGCATCAACAATTCCCAAGAGCACTTGCACGATATACAATGAAATTACAGTAGTGACAGTCGAGTACAAGAAAACCACATAGGCATAAGAGAATCCTGTGAGAATCAACAGGGGCTTTCTGCCTATTTTATCCGAAATTCTGCCGAAGAGAATCGACAAGATAGAAGTGACGTACAAAACTATCGCCAGCGCCACACCAGCTATTTCTATCCCGCCTCCGATGTCCTTTATAAAAATCGCATAAAGCGGACCGATCAGCCCCCAGCCCAATTTCCAGAATGAGTCGACAATTGTGAAAATAAGTAAATTAGACGGGTTTCTTAAAACTCTCATTTTAACAACTTGGTAACCCGGAATTAAAAAGAAAAGGAAATAAGTTAGATAGTTTTAATGTGTAAATTTTGCAAAAGTCAAACTTAAATATATACCCAACAAATTAATTGTAGTGATAAGAATGACTGAACTCAAAGTTACAGGTAGGCATGAAGCAGAATGGGTAACCATATCTACTGATGAATATGAGAGTATGAAAGCTACTATCGAAGTCTTGTCTGATCCAGAACTAATGGAACAGCTAAGAAAAAGTAATGAAGACATAAAACAAGGTAGGACGAAGAAATGGGGCGAAATTCTAAAGGAACTCAAGGGGAAAAAGTGATTACATTTCATCCTTATGTTTGAATCCTACTATTGTAACTATTTTTCTTTGGCTATCGATAACATAGAGAATTCTGTATCTTCTTTCAAACCTAATTTCCCAAATACCTGCCAATGGTCTTCTTAATGGTTTGCCATACGCATCAGGAGCCATCTTTAACTTTTCCAATCTTTCGTTGAATTCGTCTAATTTCTTAGTACCAAGTTTCTTCTTTTTAATTTCCTTTTCTGCAGTTTCTGAAAATTTTATTTCGTACACAAATATCTAATGCATTTTAGAATAATAAATGTACTAGCAACAGTGGGGGTGATGATGGGTGACTATTACGATTAACGTTTCGCAATTTTCCATAATATATTAAACTGAGTGAGGTAAGATTTTGCAACATCTTTATTTCTAATCAGTATCTGGATGTACGGCTCTTTCCATATGAACAAAGCTACTTTGCCTGCATAGGCCACGAAACTTGATAACGAG
>CAYXOT010000025.1:0-7462 GCA_964466985.1 uncultured archaeon | reverse complement strand
TACTGGTCAACGAAATAGTTTTACATCTCAATCCAATTCTTAGTGAACTTCACTTCCCCTCTTTCCTCATTAATTACAGCTTTCGCTAGCTGTAGAAAATCGTGACCTATAAGATTCTTCTTGCCACCAAGTATCACAAGTCCAAATCCACATCCGTCTATCTCAACATCAGCCGCATACTGCGGTTTAACATCTTTAAATTCACCCATAGATTGCACGCCTCTATTGCCCATATGTGGCGCCCCTATCCTCAGAAGAAGTTCTTCGTCTAGCATAGTTCGATCAGCTCCACTATCTATAACAGCCTCTACCTCTTCTGACTTGCCGTTAACCGAAATTTTAGCTTTCTTAACGATTTCCATATTACTAAGTTGTTTTTGGCCAATAAAAGGTTACTTACGTTGATTCTGTAACACGTGTTACATCATACTTTTTTTCATTAATCTCTTTCTGAATTCTTTTCGCACATCTTTCTGCGACACCTTCCGGGTCATCTCCAGCATCTATGTATTCTACATGGAACTCATTCACAAGCTCGTTTGGCAAGTTGTAATAAACTTTAAGCTCCTCTTCCAAATGTTCAGGTGTTTCGAACTTGTCATGATCTCTTTTCTCAAGCTGACACCTTTTTATAATTTCATTCGCCAGAACTTTCAATATTAGCGTTAAATCTGGAATATTTTTATCGAATTTGTTGATTGATTTTAACCAATTCAGATCCGTCTTCCCAATTAAGTTTTGGTATATGTAGGTAGACAGCAGAGATCTCTCTTGTATGATTACAAATCTTTCTTTAGATTCCTTCAGAGGCTTGATGACAGTTTCATAATGGTGTAAATGGTCAGCGGCATATGTGAGAGCAAATACATTTGATGATACGTTGTCAGCAGAATTTCGAAGAATCTTTGTGAAGAATCCGGTGCTCAATATGCTGGGGACTTCAGTCCTTTTGAAAACCACATCTTTGTTGTTTCTTCTAAGAAGCTCTACCAAAAGATTCGCTATAGTTGATTTGCCAGAGAAATCCGGTCCGTCTATGCTAACTACAAGTGCAGGCATAATTATTTGTAGAATTTAGTATTTAAAAATAGAAAAATGCAGGCTCGAACGGAACGGTATACACGCCTGCTTAACAAATAGACTGACCAAGTCAATATTTATTTACGCACGTCACATATATAAAGCTTACCGTCAACGAAGTCGGCTTGGTGGAATTGGTATACACGCCTGTCTTTCAAACAGGTGGACTGACCAAGTTCATGTGGGTTCGAAGATTCTTTCGAGAATCCCACAGCCGACGTTAAAGACGAAATCATATTTTCCAAAATCTCTTCGTTTTAGCGAAAGTTTTTTCTGCCTCTAGTATGTCCCTGAACAAATCCTCATCATCCTTGTGATATTTTCCCAGAATTCTTTTTGCTGTAACAGGTCCAACGCCTTTACCAGCCAAAGCCTTAACAGATTTTGAGCGAAAATACATAAACAGCTCAGCTCTGGTTTTCATATTTTCATATCTTTTCCTCTCAAGCTCATCCATTCCTGTCTTTCTCAAAGCTTTCTTAACAATCTTACCACCCCCAATCCATTGCTTCTTCAACGGAGCGAGCAGTTTCGATTCGCACTTCCCGCATTTAATTCTGTCATTCACCTCCTTGACAACATACAACTGATCCCAGTCACCGCAATTGACACAAACCAACCTCATCTGTGTATTTATCACTCTCTGCTTGAACAATTCGAAAATTTCCATCTCAGGCTTCGCCGGTCCGACAACTTCAGCATACTTGTCTTTCACCCCAATCTTTCCGAGATGAGACAACCCGTTCTTGAAAACGACTTTGATTTCCTTATTCTGGATTTTTCTCAACACTTCGGTGGCGAGAGGTATATCGAACTTCTCTGTTTCCAACTCCTTCAGCGTCTCCTTGTATATCGGTGTGCCGGCATAATCTTCGATAATTTTCTTCATCCTGACTTTTCCGAACTCTGCATCCCTTGTTATCGCGCCGAATCTTTTCGCCACATGCACGAATTTCCATGCGAATAGCTCGCTGTTGGTCAACGCCATTTCCAAATAACTCTGCAGATGCTCTGGTTTCGTGTTGAACAGCACCTCCTTGATCAAGCCAACATTCTTCTTCTGAAACTGGATCATTATCCTGTAAGGGTCGGTCTTCAAGCCAACAGAGCCAACTCTGTTTGTCAGCAACGCTGTAAGAAATCTCCCCAGAGTTTCATTTACGTTATTTCCATAGCACGTGTGAATCACAACCAAATCCTCATAATCTTCTATTAAAATTGTCTTGTCATCGGGAACGACACCAAATTTCGATTGTTTCTTGATTGTACTAATCATTTCTTTTGCGCAATTCTCATCAACAGGATACATCTGTCGCAACTCATCCATCAATTCATTTTGAGACATATGTCTCATTTTCTCAGCAATCATACCTCTCAATTTCCCAACTTCTTGGGTGACATCATGCAATACAGGTATCAACTCACCTTCCCACCCTGGCACGGCAGCTTCCGAATCTTCGACTGGTTCAACCATAACTTTATCACCATCTACCGTGACAATCCTCCACGGCTGTCCTTTGACAATGAAGGTGGTGTTAGGCTCCCCATGCACAGCAACGAACTCCTCATCAAGCACGCCGACAAACGAATTGTCAAACATGTTGAATACTCTGAACTGTTTTAGTGAAGGGATGGTTGAGAGATTTTCAAAATAATACTGGAAGCCCCTGATTCTCTTTTTGATATGCCCGTTCAGGAAAATCAATCCAAGCCTCTCCATCTGCTTGCATACGTCGATAAATTCCTCATACGTCAGATCCTTGAAAGGGTATGCGCGTTTTATGATGTTGTACGCCTTTTCAATCTCGACCTTGCCGAAATCGAATGTGAACCCAACCAATTGATGCGCCAGAACATCATAGGAATTCTTGTGCGGAATCATCTGTTCTATCTCGCCGGCCAGAGCCTTCCGAGCTATGACGGCAGATTCGAAAATATCATCCTCGTCAGCCGTAATCACAACGCCCTTGCTTACCCTTGACAGTTCATGTCCCGAACGACCAACCCTTTGAATCAACTGGCTGACCTGGCGCGGCGACGTGTATTGCACGGTCAAATCGACAGAGCCGATGTCTATGCCCAACTGCAGGCTGCTGGTGGATACAAGCGATTTTATTCTCTCTTCCTTGAAATCGTTCTCGGCTTTTATTCTGACTTCCTTGCTCAACGAGCCATGATGTATAGCGGCAGGAAAGTTTTTGTCGACCATCCTTATTCTCGAAGCAAGTACCTCAGCAAAGTCCCTTGTGTTCGTGAATGTGAGCGTCGATTGAGAGTTCTTGATCAGCCCCATTATAGTCCTTACTCTTGCAGCCGTATCCTTCGATGAAAATATCTTTTCGGAAATCTTGTCATCCTCCTTTTCAGGTTTTGGATTGACAACTTGTATTTCAAACTGTTTCTCAGTGTCGGCCTTGACGACTTTAGTTAGTTTCCCGCCGGAAAAAAACCCGGCAACATTTTCCGGATTAGACACGGTTGCAGACAGCATTATCAGCTGAAAATCCCCGCACAATTCCTTTATCCTCTCTAATGCAACAGCTAATTGCACCCCACGCTTCGAGTCGACTACCTCATGAACCTCATCCAAAACAACATGCTTAACATTTCTCAAAAGTTCCCTTATGTTCTTTCCTGTGAGCATCGGTTGCAGTTGCTCTAGTGTGGTTATCATTATATCCGGAGGAAACTCGACTTGTGCTTGCCTTTCTCGAGGGGGAGTATCACCATGCCTGACAGCAACTTCCAACTCAAGCTCTTTGGACCACCACATTATTCTCTCGAGCATATCACGATTCAATGACTTCATTGGTGTTATGTAAAGAGTGTTAATTTGTTTTGGTCTTTCTTCCACAATCCTCTCGAAAATCTTCAAGAGTGCGCTTTCAGTTTTTCCACTGCCTGTGGGCGCAATAATCAAGACATTCATTCCAGACGCTATATACGGTATGGCCAACTGCTGCGGTAATGTTGCCTGCTTGAACCGCTTCTGTATTACCTTCCGCATCCTGGGCGACAGTTGTTCGAAAACCATAAAATCACATATATTTTTTCAAGTCTCTCTCAAGTTGTGCGCCATTCCTGAACCAGATCGCTTTCATCCCAGCCTTTCTCGCGCCAGCCACATTTAGTGTTTTATCATCAATGAAAACACATTCAGACGGTTTCACCTCAAGTTCCCTGATAGCATATCTATAGATTCCAACATTCGGTTTTCTCATGCGCAACCTGTTGGACAAGAAAACCCTGTCAAAAAATCTATAGTGACCCTTCTTCCTGTGGAACTTTTCATAAAGATTTGTGGTGTTGGAAAGGGCGGCAACTTTGTATCCTGTACGCTTGGCCCATTTAATAAGCTGAACAACTTTTTCATCCAGCACCGCAGACTCGTTAAAAGCTTTCATCCATTCTTTTTCGAGATGTTTGGCGTCCCCTATCTTAAACCTTTTAGACATTTCCGTCCAAAATCGTTTTACAGGAAACCTGCTCGTTTCTAGTCTGGCGTCAAACCCCTCAGCCGCCCCTTTAATTCGCTTCCAGTCTATTTTAAACTCCTTCCCCAGAGATTTGTACACGTGCTTCATGGGGTGCCTTATCGTCACACCGCCGATATCGAAAATGACAGCCTTAATCAGGATAATCACCTCTAACCACGGCAGGAGTATATACCATGTATTCCGTTGGTGTGTAGCGTAGCATAACTGCAAAGTTCTATCTGTAATAGATATTTTCCCTTTTAAAGCTTTAAGCGAGTCCTACAAATTAAAACTAATGGCAAACAGCTGTAAATTAATTCTGGCTATCGCTTCTTGCATCTCATTCATCTTCTTATCAGAAACAGCCCTTGGCGCTGTAGTTATCAGCGAGATAATGTACGACCCAGACCAATGCAGCGATTCTTTTTGCGAATGGGTGGAACTGTACAATGCAGGAGATGCTTCAGTGAATTTAACAGGATGGACTGTATGCGGTAGCGAATTATTGGCAGGTTATGTGAACAATTCCGACGGGAATACCTACGCAAACACAGGCATGAATATAACTGGTAAAGGATTTGCAATCATTACAGATGGCGGAACGGGTACAAGTGTGTATGGTAACTTCACTGTCAACTCCTCGTCAACCGCTTTGCACACAAGCGCAAGCTCTGTTTGCGGCGGGTTAAGCAATACAGGGGAGGCAATTTATCTAAACGATTCTTCCGGCGCATTAAGTGATTTGGTCAACTACAGCAACTCATGGGGAGCTAACGGCAACAATAAAACTTTAGAGCGAATTGACCCCACAGGAACTTCGGATAGTTCAACCAACTGGAAAGAAGGCAATGTCAATGGAACTCCGGGCTCTAAAAACAGTGTAACACCAACAGATCACGATTTGGCTGTATATACAGGAAACATAACTTTCTCTCCTGCAGACCCTTCACCAAGAACAGGAGTTAATATCTCTTTTACAATCCAGAATAATGGCATATCCAACGAAACTAATGTGAACATCAGCATCTACAATATTTCTGGTTCTGTCCTAACCATGATTCGCAGCCAACTGTCAAACATAACAAAACAATCCTCCGTAAACACAACAATACAATGGAATAATACAGTAAAAGGCAACTCTACGGTGCTGGTAAGAATCGAAAATTTCTCGGATGACAATGCAACAAACAACAATGCGACAAAAATCATCCCGTTCGACTTTCATTTGGTGATCAATGAAATAATGTACAATCCTCCGGAAGAAATTGGCGGCGACGCTGATTTCGAATGGCTGGAGATATACAACAACGCGACTTATGCAGAGAATTTGACTGGATGGACACTGCGATGCGACAGCAGTTCAAAATCTTTAACTGGCAGCTTGAACTCTAACAGTTATCTGGTATTTGCAAAAGACAAAACGCAATTCTACACTTACTACAGCTCCAGCACAGTTGCCGAGAGTCAGACGTGTTCGTTAAATAACGATGGCGACACAATAAAACTAATTTTCAACGATTCTGGCATTTATCATGAGGAAGCTATCAGTTACTCACCAAGCTGGGGTGGCGATGGTACCGGATATACCTTAGAAAAAAGAAATCCCACCACAGATAACAATTCCACCAACTGGGGTGAAAGCAAAGCTTATAGCGGAACACCTGGTGTGAGAAACAACCCAGATAGTCAGATTAAAAGTTCGTTAAAAAACCCAACTGTGTCAGTTGTCTACAGAAGCACCACAGAGACGGTATATTTGAACTCTCCGGAAACCCCGGACTACAAAATAGTATCATCCCCAGAACTCGTCCATGTCAATGAACCTTTTAAAGCAGTAGTCAGCTTGAAGTCGGCAAAGGAACAGATAGTGTCGGTCTATTCGTATGTCTATGACGGGAAAATACTCTTATCCGAAGGATTTGACGGCAATACTTGGAAAGCAAGATGGACAGCTAACAAAAAGGATGTCAAAATAAGTCCGACACCTGTATACGTGGAGCTGGAAAACAGAATCAAGCTAGACACACCACCAGGACAGTACAAGTTCAAAATTAGGATAAAGGACGAGACAGATCTGGTGAAAGACATAGATGTATTGCCCGAAGCCAAAGAAGTTCAATCCTTGACCGAAAGCAGCTTCAGCGAGCAAATGAGCATTTATTGCGAGAAAAACAACAGCCAAGCCATAATAACAATAACCAATGCAACGACACTGCAGTTACTGCATTTCTCCAAAGAACCAACCAAAAACGAAACGCTTGACATCAACGGAAGCTTGGCTTACATGTTAAATCTTGTAGAGGGTTACAATTCTGTAATTCTTGTCGCAGATGGTAGAATAGTGCACTCGTGCGACTTTTCACTTCAGAAATCATCGGTCATAACAGGGAGAACTACACAAGTGATTTCTCTCTCTGGCATCATTAATATTTTGAAATCTTGGTTGGAAAAACTTACTTACGTTTTTAGAATTTAGTCTTGTATTTTAAAGTATAGAAAAGTTTATCTAGATGAGATACGTATCTCATTCCGAGGTGTTTTAGATGAGGGAATTCGTTTTAATATTTGATGTACCAAGGGACTTGCATAAAGTAGAATTAAAAGTAAACAGAGGTTTACATAAAATGAAAGCTAGAATGATACAGCATTCTGTTTGGAAACATGGTGATTTATCAAAATTAATAGAAATAGCAACTTTCATCAAGAAATCCGGCGGAAGTGCGACTATTTTGGAGGAGAGATTAGTTTTTTAATTTATCATTCTAAAAATAATTATGACAAGTACATTAGACAATGTGTTGGAAAGTCAAACGAGACTTTATAGAGGAACAAAAGTAGAAAGATTGTTTAAAAAATTTCTTGGTGACCTTGGAAAGGACGTAGTTTTGGAACCAACCTACTCACTA
>CAYXOT010000024.1:1545-7619 GCA_964466985.1 uncultured archaeon | reverse complement strand
ACGTCTTATTCCATAGGCAACCCAAGGCAACGAAGAAACTCCCAGTCCTATAGCAGCACCCCTCCATCCGTGAGTTACCAAATGATTAAAAAATTGCCCTGTTGTTTCTATGGGTGGTGTGCTCGCCAATGAATACAATGTCTCAAATAGGTAACCTGTAGGCACTGTTTGCGGTAAATTCTGTCTAATGGATCGTGTTACTCTTCTAAGCGTGTAAGGACTTGTAATGGCAGCATCACTTATGTTATTGTAAAGCTGCGTTGAACCTTGTACAATTCGTGGAAACAGTATTCCTGTGAAACCTCCTAAAAGAAATAGTTCACCACCTTCTTTTATAGCATTTTCGATACCGCTTCCATAGGTAAAGACTCCTTTTGCTAAACCTGCTGACAGCCCTCCTCCTAAAGCTCTTCTAGCCCATGGTTGTAAATCTTGAATATGTTCCATAACCATAAAATCACTAAATTAAAGCTGAATCTCTATTCCTTCTAAGGTGTCCAATCCCCACTTACCAAAGCTTCTGCCTTTCAAGAATTCGGGGTCTTTAGGTGCTCTTTTTCCTCTGCCCCATGCCCAGTGGTATGCCGTGCCTATGCCTAAGCCTGATCCGGCACCCAATGCACCTCCTATAAGCACGCCAATAGGACCGGCTACCAAACCTGCTATACCGCCCAACACAGCTCCCAATGCTCCCAGACCTTTATACGGTCTTTCAATGAACCAATCTTTACCTCTGTTGTAAAGATGCTTTGTGTAATTGCCTATGTCGTCCAAAGAAATTCTATTTTCCAAGTATTGTGTCCTATTCCTATTTTGATAAACTGCAGGATAATCGAAAACTTGATTTACCTCGCCTCTGGCAAACCCACCGCCAACAGACTGTCTGTAGTGTACATCTAAAACAGGCCCAAACATCTCCAGCATTCTTTGCTGGTACAGTCTATTTTCCAGTTCTTGTGTTCTCATATTTACTACCTTAAAGTGACGATATATAAATATTGCTGTTCTGCAGTATATATTTCGCAAGAGCCATGATTTTTTATTCTTGTGGGAGAAAATGATAAACTATGCAAGAAGCGGCTGTCAAGTATCTGTTATGGTTTCTATTCGGCGTTGTAGGCGTCACCATAACGTTTTATGTTTTCGGTGCCGAACTTCCGCTTTATCTTTTTCTTGCAACAGCAGGCCTGCTTATATATGCGTACTCGGATAATCCGACCTGGAAGTTCTTCGGAGGTCTTATCGGCAGACTTTTCGCAACTTTGTTCATAATCAGTCTGCTTTATTATTTTGGCACTAGGACTTTCTTTCCCACCGACCTGTTCAATTTCAGATTCCTAAAGATTGGAGTACAGTTCTCAATAGATTTCCTTAATCTAGTCTCTAACTTTATCGGCAAACTGGTTTTAAGTTTGATTCATATTATATTTCCATGAGACCGCTTGCAATGTTGTTGAAGGAAGAATTGGTAGGGGAAGAATTGGAGTTGGTGCCCAGAAGCTATGATGTTGTCGGCTCTGAAGAGAAGGCTGTCGCGATAATTGAAATTCCAGAAGAGTTGGGAAGCAAAAAGAAACTAGTTGCAGAAGCTGTAATGAGGCTGAACAAAAATGTCAAGTCGGTTTTGAATAAGGTTTCTGGCAGAAAAGGGGAGTATCGGCTGGAGGATTTGGAAGTGGTGGCTGGGGATGAAAATACAGAAGTTGTTCACAAGGAACACGGATATTTCTTGAAATTGGATCCGCGGAAGGTTTTCTTTTCCCCAAGGGAAGCTAGGGAAAGGCAGAGAATTGCATCGCAAGTTAAAACTGGCGAAAATGTCTGTTTCTTTTTCTCAGGGTGTGCACCTTACCCTATAGCAGTATGCAAAAAGCAGCCTTTAGTAGAAAAGGTTTATGCAATTGAAATCAATCCAGACGCACACAAATATGCACAGGAAAATGTTAGGATGAACAAGCTGGCACATAAGATTATTTTAGTGAACGGTGATGTTAAGAAAATCTCTAGCGGGTTGAAAATAAAATTTGACAGGATTGCGATGCCGATAGCTGTTGGCGGTGAAGCATTTTTAGACAGCGCATTCAAATTGGTGAAGGACAACGGGATAATACATTTTTACTCTACGGGAAAAGAAGAAGATTTGTTTACAGAAGCGGAAAAAGCTGTAATTAATGCCGCATTGAATAGCAGAAAGAGAATAAGAATTGAAAATAAGATTAAAGTGCTACCATTCGCATCAAGGATTTATAAAATATGCCTTGGTGTTAGAGCAGGGGTCGCCTAGTCTGGTCAACTAAACAGAAAATGGCACGAGCTTCAGGAGTTCGTTGGTTAGTCCATACGTGGGTTCAAATCCCACTCCCTGCATTTGAAATTTAAAAAGCATTGAAATCGAATAATGATGTTATGGCAAACTTGGAAATTACGTCTCTGATTGTATTTCTTACTATTGTAGGTTTGTTGCTCCTGAAAGACAGGAGGAATCTTTCGTTCCACTACGGCATAATCATCAGGAGATGGGACAGGGGTCTGCATCTGATAGACAGATTCGTCAAGCGTTATCCAAAATTCCTAACTTCGGTCGGTAATTTTGCTGTCGCTATTGGTGTTGTGGCCGGTTTGGTAGGACTGGTTACACTGATTCTCCTGACAATAAGTTTAAGGCAAGATACACGATTAATTCTTCCCACGGCTGGAGGATATCAGATACCTGGACCGGTCCTTTCTGTGCCGTTCTGGTACTGGCTGATTGCTGTATTCATTATAATTGTCACGCACGAAACAATGCATGCTGTATACGCCAGACTTGAGAAAGTTCCTGTGAAAAATTACGGGATAATGATGCTGTTGTTGCTGCCCATCGGCGCATTCGTTGATCCGGACATGAAAAGAGTTAAACGACTGGAGCTTCTGAAAAAATTGAGGATATTTGTGGCCGGCAGTTTCATAAACTTCATCGTCGCAATCATAGCTTTCGGTTTGTTTTTGTCGGGTGTATTCGCTTTCGGTCTAGCCACAAATCCTGCTGGAGTGATGATAGACTCGGTGGCCGAGAATTCGCCCGCGGACAAAGCAAATCTTGAAGGAACTGTGCAAAAAATTAATGGCGAACCGATCAGTACTGCAACGGATTTCGTAAGAGCACTCAATGACACTAGACCTGGCGATAAAGTTTCGATTCTCACTGACAAAGGAGATTATGAAATTGAACTTGATGCTCATCCAGAAATAGAAAACAAATCTTACGTAGGCGTTACTGTGAGGAGCAATTATGCGTATAATGTGTTTGGTTTTGACGGATTTGTGCCGTTGATTTTCATGAGCGTATTTTTCACTGTGATGTCGTTCTTGAATTGGCTGGTTTTCCTTAGCGCAGCAATAGGGGTTGTAAACCTCTTGCCTATCAAACCGTTTGACGGAGGTTTGTTTTTCGGCGAGATATTGACAAGGTTGTTTAAGGACAAGGGGAATCTGATAATAAATGTCACGAGCGTTATTTTAATCGGCCTTCTCTTATTCAATCTCTTTGGGATATCTCTGCTCAGAAGCATTATTGGATGACTTCTACTTTTCTGATTTCAAAATTTCTAATCGGATAGATTCTTCTTCCCTCTTTCAGAACTTTGTCTTTTATTTCGTTTGACAGCATCTGGTATAAAAACTCTTCTAGAGTGGAATCCTCTACATATTTTTTGACTATGTCGGAAACAAACTTCCTTATAATACCCATGACGCTGCTTTTCATTTTTTTGGAGACTATAGTCAGACCTTTCACCCGCAATTTCACTTTGTCGCTTGTTTCCAAGTCTTGAATAGAATCGATTCTTCTTATCCTGTGCAAAACCATTCTGGATATGTAATCTTGAAGGCATTCAGAACCATGGAATTGTGAAAATGCCTTGTCGTCATCAACTGAGGTTACTTTAAATTTCAATTTGATGTAGTATTTGTTGATGTCATTTGTCAGCTCTACAGCGCTCACGTTAATGGTTTTTCCTATCAGTGCCTCTGGTATGCTCGATATAGTTTTTCCTATTTCCTTCTCGCCGAAATATTTCGGCGCCAGAATCGTGAACCATTGCTTACCTTTCAGTTTGACTGCCAACCAATTCACCATTTCTCTACAATAAGCCTGGATTGTTCAGGATCATACTTCCATGATTGAGGCAGTTTCCCAGTTCTCACATAATATTTCGATAGCCTTCTTATTTTTGACTCCAAGTTTTCCAACCCGCGCTGAGAATGTTTGTCCTTCTTGTTAGTTCTCATGTGCTTTCGCAGTTCGACAGCCTTCCTCAAAAGGAACATCATATCTTCGGGGAACTCAGGATACAGTTTGCTCTCTCTCATTATTTGGCTTATAGATTTTTGCGTGACGACGGTCGAATCTGGAATGCCGTAGGAGTCCCGCAGAATCATTCCTATCATAGCCGATGTATGCTTCTGTTTGGCGAGGTCGGTTACAAGTTTTTCAATGTCTTCCTTCTTGTGCTCAGACCATTTGGGCACAACTTTGTAGGGTGGTCTGTGGCTGCCGCTTTTTCCTTTTTTTCCAGAGTATACTCGCGCCATAATTTCACTATTGAATTGTTTTAGAAAAACTTATATTTCTTTAGCTTTATAAAGAGCTAAGGGCTTTCTCTATTTGCGTATCTGGCTCTCATTTCAACCTCTTTAAGTTGGTCCAATATAATATCGGCATCTTTGCAAGTCTGTCTGTATCCTTCTAAAATGGTTTTCCACACATCATCGAAAATCTTGAAATGAGTTGATTTGACTGCTTCTTTCAATACCTTCAGGTCAACAGCCTTGTCCTCAACGCGCTTTGTGAATTCACCGAGACTCAAATCAATAAAATAGATGTCCTTGTCTTTTAAAATCATATTTGAAGTTGTCAAGTCCCCGTGAACTATGTTGCTGGAATGCAACTTTCCGATCTGCTTTCCAAGTTGCTCGCAAACTGATTTCACTTCCTGCGAAGAACTTGCGTTGAGATATTCCTTCAGCCTGTCTCCTTTAATGTTCTCCATTATTATTTTGTGTTTGCTTTCATCCACGTTCAGTATGTTTGGCGTAGGTATTCCCAATTTCCTTACTTCTGTCAGCAGTTTGACCTCTTTTCTTGTCCTCACTTTCCTCAATTGTTCGTCCAACTGCGTTATCCTGTAGTTCTTCCTGATTCTTTCCTTGACTACAACTTCCTCCCCGTCAAACATATCCAAATATACAAGACTCTCTGCACCCTGATACAAAATCTGCATGAATTAAAAGTTGTAAGCAGCTATTTAAATAATGATGAAGCTTGACTGGAAGATTTACTCAATAGGAGTAGGCGTCCTGTTGCTGGCTATAATGGTCTTTCTCCTGGAGAAGATTTTCTTTTTCCTGCTGATATCGCTGGCAACAATTTTGGTAGCTGTGATGCTCAGATTCGTCCAGCCTTTGAAATATCTTGGGATAGAACTGGTTACTTTATCGACTATACTTGTGGGAGTGGTTTACGGACCTGTGATAGGGGGCGTATATGCGTTTGTTGTTTTATTGGCGCATTTGATGCTGGGAGATTATTATATTGGGAATTATCTGATGTGGGTAATACCTGAATATGTGTTGCTGGGAATATTGTCAGGTGTCATCGGAATTGGTGTGATAGGAACTCTGGGTGTCGTGCTTGTCATCGGCTTGAACTTGATGAGTTTATTCTTCACATTCCTCGGAGAAAGCGACAGGGTTGCGAAAGAGCTTCCTTATGTCATAGGAAACAGCATAATCAATTCTGTTGTATTATTGAAATTCCTCGGTCCGATAGCAGATTTCATTAGTTGACATCCGAAAGACCATTTTCAGTAATTCTGAATACAGCCTCGCCTTCCTGTATGTTTGGCGCGTCGATAACTTTGCAGATTCTCGTGCCTTCCTTTCCTCTTCGCAAGTAGAGACGATATGTAGAATTATGTACAACATAGCCATTAGCTACAAAGTTTTCTATTATTGGAACAGATATATCTAGCAGGCTTGAATTATTTTTGGAGATTTTTTTTATTTCAAATTCGTCGTTCCAAACTGTTTTAAAC
>CAYXOT010000024.1:0-1535 GCA_964466985.1 uncultured archaeon | reverse complement strand
GATTTTTTTTGCTGTAATTTTTTCAAATGAAAGATTCGAATCTAATAATTTAGAAAAAATGGCTTTTAATCTGGAGTTATCTTGTGTGATTTTGATTAAGTACTCTCTAGTAATGTATTTAAGGTCATATCTGGTTTTAATTCCTTCCTTTTCTAAAATTTTGTTTACGATAGACCGATTAATAGGTATCATCTCTCTTTTGCTAGTCAGACTTCTAACAGCTTTTATGAGGGCATTATTTTTTTCTTTTGATGTAAACCCTATGTTCACATACTCGTCTACGTTTCTTATGGCAACTAATCTAAAAGCTTTACTTTTACCGTGGGTAGAAATTTTCGAATGCATGCTAGACCTTAACAATAACATCTTTGTGAATTCTAACAACTTCTTATTATTGTTAGTTATGGAAAGTTTACCTTTGTATATGCATCCGTCAGAGTCAAAAAGACCTTTTATGAAAAACTTTACACAATCATGATTAGATTTAGAAATTATGAAATAATTTTCTTTCAAATATTCAATAAGTTGCCTAACATACTTATTGGTCAACTTTAGGCTAAAACAATTTTTATCTTTAACTGGTGTGGTCTTACCCTCCAAACCAAATTCTTGCTTCATTAAACTTTTGTAATGTTCTAATACATCGTGCCTTTCGTCTTTAAACTCTATCGAATTTTGATAGATATTGCCGTCGCCGAGAAAATACCCTAGAATCTGAGCTAAATTTGCAGTGAGTTTTTCTGGCAACTTTACATCTTTATGTTTGTTTGTATAAAACTCTTTTACATATTTGGAAAGATTTATACCAAGTGCCTTTTCAATGTTTTTTATAACACCATCACGAGTTGGATAGCTCTGGTTCAGGAACCTTCTTAGTTGGCGAGGTGTTATCCCAAATAGAGGTTTTATAACTTGCTTCCTTTTAAGGACTATATTTCTTTTTTTAGCTTCTTGTTTTATTAGTTTTGCACCCTTCTTGTCTATTACAAAGAGTTTTTCTATAGTTATCTTAGGTAAATAAATGTCCTTGTCGATAAAATTCAATTTCCGAGGTACAACTATGTAGTCTCCTTTTTTAAGGTATTTTGCTTCTATTTCTACAACATCTAAACCGTTTAATTTGAATAATGTATGTTCAGGAGAAACTTTAAGAGAATGATTTATTTCTATGATTTTGTCTCTTATTGAAGGATAGACACCGTTACAAGTATTAGAATCTTGTTCAAGAGTGTGGAAATTTAGTCCAACCACCTCTAGTGGATTATGAATATTTTTAGCTTCGATGATTTCTCCATTTGAAAGTTGGATCAATGAATCTTTTGTTATACACATGTGTCCCAAGATGTTGCCTCCAACAGGACGTGTCGGATCTCCAAATAGCATAGCAGGGTCTGACATCACTTGATTTGTGATGTATATAGCGAGGTTGTAAGCGTCGGCCAAACGAAGAAGTTGATGTAAATGCCTGTTCAGTTTTTGTTGTCTTCCCGCCAATTCACCTCTTCCAACAAAATCGGATCTAAAGTGTGAAGTAA
>CAYXOT010000023.1:0-7728 GCA_964466985.1 uncultured archaeon | reverse complement strand
TCTGCTCCAAAGTTATATAAACTCCATTCTCCCCCTTCTGCAAACCATTCCATAAATACTGCATACCAAAAATGGTTTTGCCTGTACCGGCGTTTCCTGCAATCAAATTTGTCGACCCCGGCACAAGTCCGCCTTCGACCAATTTGTCGAATCCCGGAATCCCAGTTTCGATTCTGTCCGCAGCCGGCATAATATGAATTGGCCGGGGATTAAGATAAAGTTATAAAAACCTTTTTCAGAATGAATATAGTGGGCATTGGAATGAAAAATCTTGCGCTGATTGCAGTGTTGGGAATTGCAGCCGCTCTTGGCTTGGGGTTCCTTTCTGGGCAAATGGCGGACCTGCCGAAAACAGGAAATGCGCTTTCGAGCTCAAAGAGCATCTATGACATATATCTCTGCGGCAATGACGCGAGTTGCATGGACGATATTGCGGAAGAGCTGCTCAAAGTGAAAAACGCGGAGGAACTTCTTGCCGAGCTTGACGAGCTTGGAAAAAGAAACAGCGATGTCCTATACCAATGCCACCCGGTCACGCACGCGATAGGGAGGATGCTCTATAAAAAACTCCTGCAGGAAGGAGGGCATCTGGGCGACACATTCCAAGAATGCGACCACACATGCCACTCGGGCTGCTTCCACGGCGCAATGGAAAGAGTATTCTTCACGGAAGACGCTCTAGGCACACCCCATGTGACACAGAAAATACTTATGGAAAAGGTGCCGCAGGTCTGTGAAATTTTCGGTTATGGAACTGAAGGGAACATCAAGTTCCAGTGCCTTCACGGCTTGGGACACGCAGTGCTCTTCTTCATGGATTACAACCTGACAGAATCCCTAGATATCTGCGATACACTACCAACAACATGGGACCAAACATCCTGCTATGGCGGGATGTTTATGGAAAATATTTTCGCGTCGAACAAGAGTGCAAGATATCTGAACGATGACCCACATTTCCCCTGCAATGCGATAGAAGAGAAATACAGGAAGGAATGCTACATCATGCAGACCAGCAGGATGTTCGAACTTGGGCTGGCGCCAGAAGAAACAGGAAAAGAATGCGAGAACGCCGGCGATTATAGGCACCACTGCATGCAGAGCATTGGAAGGGACTTGAGCGGTAATGCAAGGACTGACCCTAAATCTGTAACTATCTGCACCAATCTGACCGCAACAACCTATAACCAATATTGCATTACAGGCGTGATTTACGCACTCGCAGACAATTCGTGGGACGGAAGGTATGCTTTCCCATACTGCGATAGCCTGCCGTCAGACTATACAGAATACTGCTACAAAACAGTTATCAATTACCTGAGAAGTTCGATTTTCATAAGCAAGTCGGCAATAACAAGCAGCTGCGAAGCACACTCTTCCTACATCAACTGCAAGAATCTCACGCTGGCTTGATTTCTATCTCGACCTGTGGGAGAATTTTGCTTTGCCCTGACCCGATTTCTTCATGTAAAAGATATACGCGACGGCTATCGCACCGATTATCGCTACGCCTATGATGATGTATAAAATAACCGATGGCTTGGCAGGCTCTTCTGGAGCCTGAGCGACAGCGACCGTATTAGTTTCCAGGACTTCAATTTTCTTGTTCACCTGATACGACAGGTCCTTCGTTTCATCTTTCTTCACTTCCGCAAATTCCCACTGGACAATGGGGTCTGCCTGCAGAACCTTCGGCTGTTCGCCCAAAAATGTAACATCGGATGCGCTTGCCGCAACACTCTTTGGAATAACTTCAACTATATTGACGTCCTTCAAATCCTCGTCGGGCTTGAGCACAAGAGTGATTTTAGACACATGCGACGTCTGTCCTGTAGTCTTTTCCTTGACCTCGAAAACTTCCAGCGTGGCGCTGACTGAGACAGGCACTGACGAACCGGAAGAAACAGACTGCTTTATCTCGGACAGGACTTGCTGGGCTTGCGCTTCGGTTGCGGCTGGCAGAACTTTTTCTATAATGCTTTCCAAAATCGGCGCCTGAGTAGGTGTCGTGGCCTCTGCAACCCCTGTCTTGGTTACTTCAATGTTCTCCGGCTTGATTTCTGCGACCCCAAAGTCTTCTGGCTTGACTGATTTTAGAATCTCCTTGACTTTTTCGGTCTCTGTCACAGCCTCTTTTACTGGCGTCACAGGCACTGGCGCGGGTGCTGGCGCTGGAGATGGTGTTGGCGCAGGCGATGGAGCTGCACTAGGAGTTGGAGTTGGTGATGGAGATGGGGAAGGACTTGGCGACGGACTCGGCGCAGGCGATGGAGCAGCTGTGACATCCGCACCCAATGAACCTCCAGTACTTCCTGTACTAATAGGAATTGAATCCTCGCCAGCTGGCGGAGCGATAACTATAGGAGTTAAGAGAAAAAGTACTGCCAAAAATGTTGTATAGATTTTGTAATCATTCACTGCTTTACCCCCGTGTTTATGTTGGGCTACCGCCTGTCAAGGCTATGCTCCATGAGCCGAATGTGAATGTTGTTGTATAAGTTCCTGGTGTTGTCGATGATGGCAGTTTAACTCTCACAGTTACTGTACCGTTTATCTGCTGCGACTGCAGATGCTCGTCCTTCAGCGGATATATCGTGTCTGTCGTGTTGTAATTGTCGGATACATAATACGTGGCCGCAGTTCCGTTGGATATGGTGTACGTCATTTCAGTATTGCCTGATGTCGGTATCGTCTCTGACCCTCCAGACCTTGTCCAGTTGGACACTTTGACGGCTGTAGCATTCACGCTTGTTGCATTCCCTCCTATGCCTCCGAGCGTTATGTTGAATGTGAATGACCATCCGTTGCCATAAGTATTGTCTGCCACTCCGCTTGTGTCGGAAGTGTTCAATACAGCTCTAACGCCGTCCTGTATATCCACCCCGAACATTCGGCTTGCATTCGCTGGAGTATTGCCGTATTTGTCTTTCGCGGTTACGCTTACTGTGTGGTTTGCCGCATCTGTCAAGCTGTTTGCAGTGTACGAGCATGTGTAGTTCAGGTCGTTATTGCGCGTGCAGTCTCTGGTGGCGTTGAAGCCTGAGATATTCACTGCGATTGTATTGCCATCTATTCCCACTCCGCCAGTATTGTCAATTACTGTGAATGATATTACAGGTGTCTGTGTTGTGAAGTTTTTACTCGCTTCGGGCGATGTTATGTTTATCGTCGGTGCAATCAATTCACCTAGGAAAACTGTAGTCGGCAATGTTGTGCCATTCGTTGACGCTAGATTGCCAGAGGTGTCTACTGTCGTCACATTATAGTAGAATATTCCTGCGTTTGGATTTTCATTGAACGATGTCGTGCTTGAGGTGCCCAACAAAGTGTTGTTGCGATATACTCTATAATAAGACACGTCACTAGATGTCGAAGCGGTCCATGTCACTAATACTTCTCTCTGCGTTGCGTTGTCAGCTGTGATGGTGGCAGTGACGCTTGTCGCTGCGGCTGGAGCAGTTGCATCTCGCGAATCTACCGTTGATGAAGAGCCATTAGTGGAGCTGAGTACAACCGCGTCGCTGACTGTGGTGACATTGTAGAAGTAAACTCCTGCGGATGGTGTGTCAGTGTAAGTCGTGGTAGTAGTCGAACCTAGCAACTGGGTTGTATTTCTGAACACTCTGTAGGATCCAACGGGGCTCATTGTAGTTGCCCCTGAGAGCAGAGTGCCGTTTGCTGCCGCGAGGTTGCCGGCTTTGTCCACAGCTGTTACGCTATAATTGAAAATTGAATTGGCTGGTGCTGTCCAAGAGACATTAATCTGTCCGCCGCTCGATAAAGCAACTGCAGTCACGCTTGTTGGTGCACCTGGAGCTGTCGTGTCACCAGTTGTCGGGTTGTCGGTAAAGGACGTTGTGGCTGTTGTGCCTAACAAGGTATTATTTCTATAAACTCTGTAATGGGATATGTCATTTGATGTCGACGCTGTCCATGTCAGGGATACCTGTTTCCCACTTGCTGTTGCAGTTACGCTAGTTGCGACAGCTGGAACCGTATTGTCTTTCACATTACCAGTCGAGAAAGCCAGTTGATTAGTGAAGTTGATTTGCTTGCTGTACACGAAAGCATCGCTGTATCCGTTCCTGTTCGGCAATATTGTAACATCGACATTGTTGGTCACGTTTGTCTGGTTTATAACCAAGTACAGATACCCGTCAGAACTCGCGTTCACGTCGCCGGCGCTACCGGATGTGTTTGCGCCGGATATGCTGTTGAAAAGCGTATCCACTGTCGTGTTGCCGTCAGCCACAGTCCATGTGCTGCTTGAGCCGTCTTTAATCTGAACAGTAGCCCCCGAGTAGACGCTGCCACTCTGGTCCGTTGTTGTTATCTTTACTGCAAATGGCATCGATAATGTGTAAACTCCTTGCGTGGAAGCATTCGCCAATGTGTTGCTCTGGTTTGAATAAATGTAGCCGTGCCTGCTAAATGAAACGTTTGTCAAACCTGATCCTGAAGAATTGGTGACATTGGTCACATTAATGTAATAGACATTTGACGTGGATGCTGTCCTGAAGAAGTCCTTGTCTTCGACTGCGTTAACACCCACACCTGTTGTTGCATTGCGGTTCAACGTCGCCGTATCCATGTTGGTGGTGCCGCCAAGCTCATTCTGCAAGGTGATTTTCAGAGCATATAGCAGTGGCGTAGTAGTGCCGTTGAATGAGACATTAAGTTGATTGGCAGCCTGCGGGGTGACGCTTGTGTTGGTCCTATTCACATAGCCTGCTCCGGATGCATTTATTGTGACAGCAGCCGGTGTTCTGCCCGGGCCAGTTCCTCGTATGGCAAAGTAAGCAGCACTGCCGGAATACTGCGTAGTGTTGCCGCCTATCATGCTGGCTGCCGATTGCGATGTGTTCACAGCTCCATCGATATTCAAGCATGTCTTGTTGAGCTCGTCGCAGATGCTGACAACTTTTACTGAGAATCTCACAGGAGATGCATTGACATACCTGAAGGCAGATACACCCTCCACAGTGTCGTTGCTCACGTTGAAAACCACAAATGTCTGGTTTCTTGCATTAGGCGTGACAGTTGCAGTTCTGTTAATATATCCATCGCCGAATGCGTTAAGAGTGATCGAAGTCTCGTTCGTGGCATTGATATATGCTATCCCGCCACTGTAAGTGGTTGCGTTGGTCAGGCCTACTCCTGTGCCTGAAACTTCAATCCCGCCTGAATTAAGCGTGCCTGCGCTTCCGTCTATGGTCAAACAAGTGACATTCAATTCATCGCATAATCCCCTGACTGGCACCTTTACAGTAAACAGCAGTGTGACATTTCTTAATGCCTGAGAAGTGGAATTGACTAGGATCAAGGTTGTGTCACTGGTCGCATTGTCGACATAACCGACTCTGGATCCGTTGACAAGGTATCCTCCTCCGAAGTTTTCGAATTGCGGCGTCAATGCAAAGTATGCAAACGCGCCGCTTGTTGAATTGGGCTGCGATACTGCAGAATTATTAGCCCTGAAACTGATGACAGACGCTGTAAAGGCAGTGCTCAATTCGTCATTGACCGCGACCTTCAAGTTGAACGATAATGAGAATGCCCTCGAAGTTCCGTTTGTCGCGTTGAAATTTATATTATCGGCAGTGCCGTTTATGTAGCCTGTCCTATTCACGCCGATTAATGTCGCGTTGGCTGAGAGCTTGGATGTGGAATTAAGCGTTGCTGGGAATGAACTATTGGTGAAATAATAGCTCCATCCAGCGCCAGAATTTGCAGTCTTGTCTGCCAGAACTACAGTGCCGTTGAACGTGACATTTGTCCCTGTGTCAAAGTTTGTGGACTGGCTCAATTCGTCACCAATTGTGATATTGAATATGTACTTCAACCCGCCTGTAAGAGTGCCAGCGCTCAATTGATTAGAATGGTTGAACAGGAACGTCTGCTGGGATATATTATTGGGGGTCACTCCGATGCTCGAGTTTGCCATGGTCTGATTGCCCAGGAAAGCCGACAACTCAACAGCGGCTGTGCCCGTGGCGTTCAGATAACCGCTCGGCCCATCATAAAAGACATTACGATATTGCGTCACAACATCGACACCTGCGCCTGCAGAATTATCCGCCACGCTTTGTCCCCAAGATGCGGTATTGTTGAGTGTAAAGTTTCTCAGACCCAGTTCGTCGAATACGCCCAAAACTTTTATTGTGAATGGCAAACCAGCTCCACGGTCTGTGGCAGTCCCTGTTTGGTCTGTCCCATTGAACACTAGACGCACTTGCGTGGACTGGTTGACCCTTACAACCAATGAGCTCATAGCGAACCCGTCTCTTGTCGCATTGACCCTGAATGAAGATGCTGTAATGCCATTAGTAGCATTGATAAATGCATCACCGCCACTGAAAGTGGTGTTATATAGTCCGCCATTTGTACCTGAAATATTGGCATGTGTACCGCCAGACAGACCGGCAATAGCATAACAATGTCCCGGATCACCATCCGCACTTGGTCCGCCGATTTCATTGCATATGTCCGTGACCCTTATAGAGAAATTCATATGCGCCACCAAAGCAGCCTGCGTGCTGTCATTCAGCGGATTGTTATTCAATGTAGCATTTGTAGAATTGATATAGCCTGCCTTGGCGACTGAAACATTTACCGCGCTTTGGGTAATATTGAAATAATAACTGTTAGCGGATGTGGTGTTGGCTGTTGAAGTGGTGTTGTTGAGCGCTATTATTGTATTTGCAGTGTCTTGGAACACAGCCCCAGTGCCCAGCTCGTCAACAACTGTAAGCTTCAATCTAAATGACAGTTGCGGGGTTATGCTTGACTGATTGGACGTGTTTACTGGTAAATTATTCGTGGACGAGTTTACATATCCTGACCTGGCCACACTCACATTCGCGCCAGTCGATTCTGGTATGCTGAAGTAATAAACGTTATCCTGGCTCCTGTTGGCTGTTGACACTGTGTTATTAATCTGAAATAGAACTGCTCCTGTGCCATTTCCAAACACGGTACCAGAAGCAAGCTCGTCTTGGACAGTCACTTTAAGCTTGAACTTCAACTGATATGTGGAATCGCCAGTTATTTGTGCAGATCCATTTGATAGAAATGTGCGAGCAGTTTCGTTGCTTGCGTTCTCAGCTGCGAATGTATTGTTGTTTAAAAACCCTCCTCTCGTGACTTGGAATGAAACATTGTTAAAGGAATCCCTAAGCGCGAAATAATAAACACCGTTTGAACTATGGTTTGCTGTAGTCGTAGATTGTTGTGCCATCTCACCTTCAGCAATAAGTATAGGCAAGTCTGTCACATTTATCGTAGCATCTGGTATTATATTCCCTAGCTCGTCAGTAACTGTGATCTTAATTCGGAACAGCGAGCCGGTCGGCCTGAATCCGTTGTTCCAGCCTACGTTTGCAGCATTGGGATCATAAGACGTCGTCGAACCGTCAGAACGAGTTGTCGTCTGGTTCCGGTCAGCGAATCCTTTCCTTGTGACGTTGAATTGAATCGTGTCTGACTGCTGACTGCTGACATTGCCGCTTTCAATCAATATCAAACCGTTGTTGTCTGTATCCCGGAAGACGTTGCTTGCTACAAATAACACCTGGCTTCCATTATAGAGCTGGACAGACGACTCATTGGTCACATTCCCCAGTTCATCATAAATGTCAAAAGCCAAATCAGCGCCGTCGATGGCTGCCGTATAAAGACTATAAGGTGTATTGACATTATCGCTGTCTTGCGCGTGAACTGTCCAAGTCC
>CAYXOT010000022.1:0-7750 GCA_964466985.1 uncultured archaeon | reverse complement strand
ATTTAAATGTTTTCGATTTTCAATCTTATATTCTTTTTAGGCATAATGTTAAGTATGCATTTGCATTCGAGAGAAACTTTATTGATTTCAACATTTTTAGTTTCAATGAGCGTCATCGTATCATCGGTATTGGCGGCAGTTGTCGAAACGAGTCTTGCACCATTGCAAACATTGCCTGACAAGTCCGTTGAATTCTCACTTTCTGTGAAAAATCTCGCGGGGGACAATGTAAACAAAGTCGAACTTGTAATTCCGCAAAAAGACAACGTGCCATTGTATATGGTCAAGGAAATAGGGAATCCGGCTGGATGGACGTATGAAACACGATACGCAGTGGGTGCGCCAGCGCCTTTCAGAATGATTTGGTCGACAGGAGATTCCGGCATATCTGCAAGCAAGTCTTTGAATTTCAATTTTGTCGCCACATCTCCGAATGCAGGCGGCGATTATGATTTCGAATGGAAAGCTTTCGACATGAATGGCGAGGAGAGTTTCGGCAAAGCCAAAGTGTCAAACTTCAATCCCACGCTGACAAGCTTCGAAGTCAAGGCTCCAGCTTCCGCAGGCGCTGGCAAAGAGTTCGAGCTTTCGGTTTCAGCGCTTGACCAGAACGGGAAGCTCAAGTCAGATTACAAAGGAACAGTCAAATTCTCTTCATCAGATTCCTTGGCAATACTCCCGGCAGATTACGCATTCCAGTCTGCAGACAACGGGATGAAAACATTCAAGATGAGATTGAAGACAGCGGGGGAGCAGGAAATTAAAATTGCCGGCGACGGCATAGAAAAGTCTGTGAAGGTGACCGTGAATCAGGGTGAGGTAAGCTCTGTTGAATTGAAATTGAGCAATGACACGGCAACACCAAATACAATGGTCACACTCAGCGTTTGGTCTACAGATGTTTACGGCAATCTAAGAGGCGTGACAAATATCTCTGCTTTTGAGATTGACAAGGAAGCCAAAGGGAAATTAACAGCCGACACATACACGGCGGAAATCGTTGGCAAATGGACATTGATGGCAACTTATTCTGTCAACGGCAAGAAATTCAGCGACGGTTCACTGCTGACAGTCGTGACTGAACTGCCCAAACCAGTGATCGCGGAAAAGCCCGCAGAAGAGGAAAAGAAAGTGTCAATTGAAATAGTGTCCGACGACTTGGTGTCAGTCCCGTTCAACTCGACAAAACTTTTCTCCCTGACGGTAAAGAACACAGGCGAGGCTGATCTGACAGACGTTGGCGTTTATTTCACAGGTTATCCTGACAAGTGGTTGAGCGTGTCGCCTGCAGACGCAAACATATCAAAGGGCAAGTCGCAAAGGTTCACGGTCACGGTATCCGCGCCGGAGCACATAGAATTGTCTAACGTGGAATTCGTGGCATTGTCAAAAGAATACTCCAGCGACAAGCTGAATGCCTCGAAGATAATCAAAATCAACATTACGGAATCTGAATCTTCAGTCGCAGGATCCCAGCAAACAGGAAGTATAGCCTTAAGCAAGAACCTGACATACCTGGGAATAGCGATCGCGGTCGCGGTTGTGTTAATCATCTTGTTCTGGATGCTTTTTCTCAAGGAAGAGCCGAAAAAGAAGAAGGCAGAATAAATTCTCTATCCGCAAGTAGTGAATTTCTCAAAAAATAACCTTTATTTGGCGGAAAAAGAAAATCTTTTAAAGATATACGTGGGGAAGAATCGGTTTAAACTTGTTTATGCGGCACTATTTCTAGTCTTATCCATCGTCGCCTTGTCGTCCACAGCTTTCGCATCGATTTCCCTGAACGTTTCCTCGTCTCCGGTCGTGCAGTCAAGCGCAGCAGCGGGCACCCCAAGTTCTAACGTCACTATAACAGGTTCGATTGTGAATACCACACCAACCGACAATGTCACTTTTATAAACGTAAGCGCGACTATCGGCAATAATTTTTCTTCGGTACTCACGCCAAATAGCGGTATTTTCAACTTCAATGCTACAGCTCCAACCGTAGCAGGAGAATATACTTTAAATGTATCGACAAACTCGTCAAGTCTGCCCAGCAAAAGATTCAGTGTATTCATAAGTAATTCTTCATCTGGCTCCATCAGCTTCATCGGAGGAAAGACACCGCCATTCACAAACGGGACAACATTCACGATAAACGTGACATTAAACAACGGCACCTCTTTGCTCGGAAATTATACACCGACTGTAAAAATCTATCAAGCAAATGGTAAAAATATCTCATGGACAGTCACCAGTGTCGGCCCGACCCAGACAAACAATACCAACGGTTCAGTAGCTTACAACATTACTGTGCCTCCAGATGCATCAGCTGGTGAATACGGCATATCAATTGACTTCGGCAGGGCGTTCACAATTTTCAGCGTAGGTTCGACATTCCAAATGGCGGTTAACACGCTGACAAGCAGTGGGGAAGTCGTACCAAGCTTCACGCCGGGATCCACGATAACTATTCTATCAAAGCTCAGGGCAAACGGCAATCCTGTCACTGGTGCTACAGTAACAGCTGCCATAACATATCCAAACGGAACGACCACAAAGAATATCACATTATCAGCCCATCCTTCATCCGAAGGGTTCTACAACAATACCTTTGCAACGGAATCGGGCGTTCGCGGAACATATAAAGTAAAGGTGGGCGCTCTTACATCAGGAAATGACGTAACAGCCTCGACTACATTTGGTACCTCCACGTTCACAGGCAGAATAGAGCCTGTCAAGAACGCATTCTTCTTCGAGTGGGGAGGCAAGAGCGCATTCAAACCCGGAGAAGCGATTTCATTAAACCTGGTCACAACGAATCTGACCAGCAGTGACGTCCTGACTTGGGGTTCTTGCACAGGGGGAAATTATACTTTCGTGAGTGTCACTTTTGTGAATGGTACTAACACAACAATAGGAAATGCGAGCATGACTTTGGCAACAAGCCAGTATCTGCCCAATGTCAATATATGCAAGGTGACTTTCAATGCTCCCGCCACCAGCGCAACATACAACATCAAATACAATGTGACTGTAACTCCAGAAACCCGAACATTGGACGGATTCTTTACGGTTTCAAACCACTTTTTGAAGGTCACTCCTGTGCTGGATGTCGGAGGATTTGAAGGATTCGAAAGCACATTTGCGCCCGGTTCAAACATCACAATAACATTGAAAGCAATCAATGTCTCTGGAAACACGGAAGTCAACAAGGCAAATATCACCGGGCATACCATCACGCGCATAGTTCCACTGGAATTCATCAGCGGTGCATCCGAGGTCAGAACAGTTAACCAACGTTCGCATGCTGGTGTGAACAGTGCCGCAGATCCGAATATAACATTCATCCTGCCCGATACGATAACAGGTCCGGCTCTTATCGAAGTATCAGCGACCGTCAACTCGTCAGCCGGTTCAAGTTATCTGGCAGACACAGTAACAGGCACAACGTTCATCATATCGAACTATCTGGAAGGATTCTTGGGACCGCAGAAGGGTGGAGGGCTGCCCAGCCATGAAGGAGAATCGGCAGGAGGTTTCAACGCTGATGCGCAATGCTCAGGTACACAGACGTTCGCAGGTGTGATAACAGATGTTAACACAAGCACTGCCGCGCAAGGGGCTACAATAATAGGCATACTTCAGGCGCGAGAGGAGGAGACGGGCAAGGATGTCAGCAGCTTCTTCTCAATCGCGGGTACTACAGCAAGCGATTCCGGCGGCTCAATCACAACCAATGTCACATTCTCTCCGGGAGCAGGCTACAGCTTCTCTGGCAATTATTTCATGATATTTAATGCAAGCTACAAGGGAAGATATGCAGGAGTTCCGTCATTCTTCATGTGCAGGACACTCAACATGGGCTTCCCGCAGATAAAGGTAATCGGTTCCAACCAACAATTCAGCTGGCAGGTGTCACCAACATCCGCGTTAAATGTGACATTGACAAATGTTGCAAACATGAGCGGGACATTGATAAACAGCACTGGCGCATTTTCAAGCATGCTCTCCATAACGCAGATATTCAATTTCAATCCGTCAACAGGGACGATGCAGATATTAACAAACAATACGGCGATGTCAGTCAACTTTAGCACTCCAATAGGTGCAACTGCGAATAGTGCATCACTTACTGTTTATCCGCAGAACTACAGCTTGAGTGGGGTTAACTTGACCAAGTGGCCGAATGGGTTCTTTGACATAAGGCCGAAAGTAATCTCTAACTTGGGAACAGACACGGGCTTCGGAGGGTTTATGGTTGTTGCGTTCGATGCATTTCCAGAGTTCACCTTTGGGCAATCTTATGCCGCCAATTCCAACCAATCCGTCATTGTCCGTGCAGCCACGAATGTAAGCAGGTTTGATGTTTCGATGGGAAGACCATGGGAGGGAACGTTAGCGAACGCGACTATTGTAAGCACTGAACGCATAGGGTTGGATGGATGGAACAGCACAACTGACACAGGAAACTTTATGCTTTATGCATCTAGCCAGTCTGGTCCTTACGAAAGATGGAATGTCACATTCACAGTTCCAAACACCTTGAAGAAAGGAGGATCCATGCTTACAGTCAAGACTGTCAGCAATGCCACAGGAACTGATGGAGAGTCTGTTGATGTGCCGTTATTCGTGACTGTGTCCAAGTTCAATGTCGTGTTGCCGTGGGAAGAGGGTGTAGGTGATCCAAGCTCATCGCAGTTTGATGCCAGCTATGTCATAGCAAACGGAATGTATCCAGCATCGTTTTCCACTATAGAGGCAGGATCCGGCAGGAACGCTACAGCATATGGGTGGGACCTGGCACGGATAAACAGCAGTTATGGCATCAACTCCACAAGCGGTAGAGTGTGCGTTAAAAACACTTTCAATTCCACAAGATACATACAAGGGGGTCAGCAACAGAATATGCCTATAAATGCTACTGACAACACGAGAGTTCTTGTTATTGACAGATGGCCTTCAACAACCTATGACACAGTCATACTGAATCGATCGAATGAAACAGTTATACTTAACATGACATCGATAGCTGCAAGAAGCATCGGCGGTCAGACATATCTGTGGGATATAAAAGAATGCAGCTATTTCACGATTTCCAACGTCTCCACTTCTGCAATCAGGCAAGGAGGCAATTTCATAACTAACAACAACGGCGGTTCGCATCAGGCTGGTACAAACTTCACAGTGCCATACGCCGTCATATCGGGAGGCGTGGCCCAAAATGGGGTTCCGGTTTCAATCAAGTCAGTTGCAAAGCAAGACAACAGAGGATTTGGTTTTGAAGGCAAATTGCTACCAGGTTCGTACGGAACTGCAACAGGACAATATAATTTATCTGCCGCGACCACAAATGCGGACGGTATAGGTTTCGTCACGCTTCAAGTCCAGCCAAGTGGAAGGATGCTTGCGTTCTGGTCCACGACAATTGGAAGTGAGAATGATGCAGCAGACATGTCGACTGCAACAACACTTGAAATCAAAGCATTCTCAACATCCGCGCAATCTATCACACCGTTGACATCAGGCTTGGTTACATTGATAAACGATACGAACAACAGGACGAAGCTGGTCACAGGCTCCCCGATAAGGTGGATATTCAACGGCACAGTGACCGAGACGACCGACGGGGATTTTGTTACAAACAACATTGCCGATCCATGGAGCATTGTCTACGACGGGAGTAGCAACGGGTCTGCAGAGAGCAATGGGATATATGTTGTAAACACATCGAATGCCTATTTTGTAGGCGGCAACGTCGCATTCGATTTCGGTACTGTCGTAGGTTCGCTGAAGTCGTTCTATAACATAACCATTACCCCGGTTGTGAATGTAAGCGGCGTTGCTACCATACCTGCAGGAAGCACTCAATTGAAGATCGGCGAATGGAGCAACGGAACAGCTTCGAACAATTATACAAAGACTGCATTGTTCTACACATCATCGTCAGGTTCGCCGAGTAGATATACTGCGTCAACTGCGACACAAAACTTGACAGCACTTATATGCGCAGAAGGGTTCCAGAAGCCCACCCCAGTGCCAGTGGAGAACGCCACGATAAATCTTTCGGTCTCGGACTGGTCTTCATTCCCGCCAACTGTGAAGTATCTAGACATCTTCAAGTTATCCGACGGTTCCAGAGGAAGCCAGGCTAATCCAATAGTCACAAGCCCGGCAGGATGTGCATTGGTAAGAATCGGTCCAGGTCAGCTGGGATCATGGCCATCTGCATCCGCAGGAAAACCGCCTATATTCATCGAGGGAACCATAACGAAAACAGGCGGGAGTTCCGAATTTGTTTATGTAGGAGATGTGTTCAGACCATAGGATGATGAATTATGAACCAGAAAATTATAATTGCTATTTCAATCTTCGGGATTCTGCTGCTGTCACAAGTAGCCTTTGCTTCAGTGTCAACAGTGTCAACAAGCATGTCGACAAGCAGGGCCACGACAGGCACCAGCGTTACATCGACTGTCACTGTCACGGCTACAGGCTCTGAAAGCGGAAGCGTTCAATTGGTGTGCACGCCAAGCGGCATTACTATATCAGACCCCTCTTCCGGATCATACCAAGGCGTGTCTCTTTCATCAACGCCGACATCGAAAACATTCACAATGACAGCAGGCACGGCCAACACATACACATGCCAAGGCCAATCAGGCGGTGTGACAGGCGATTCCACAATAGTCTTTGTTGACCCGAGCTCTCTCACAGTCACAGGGACGCCATCATCAAAAAGCGGAACGAAGACCAGCACATTTTCACTGACAGTCAACATACAGAACTCGCAGTCAGATGCTATAACAACTTCTTATAAGTTAACTTGTCCAAGCGGTTATTCGGTTAGTGGAGACTCTTCTTGCGATGAAACAAAGACAGTCACAGTTTCGGCAGGAACCACAACGGCATTGACATGGACCGTCACAATAGGAGGAACAAGTTCCGCATCCTCGATAACGTTTGCTTTAGGTGACAACAGTAATGCGTTCTCCACTTCCATGACATGCACGGATTGTGCTACAACTACTACCACGACTGATACAACTACAACAGGAGGAGCAACAACTGCCGCCAAGAAGATCACAACACAAAAGGGCAAGGCAACGATCACGATTCCCTCCATCGCCGCGGGCAAGTCCGAGACAGTTGACATAGTGAAGACAGAAGATGTTGCAATAAGGAAGATTATCATTTATGTGGCGAACAAGGTCAACAACATACAAGTGACTGTCGGGAAACTCCCAGGGTTGCCGGCGTCTGTCACGCAGGAAATCACAGGGGCAAAAGTCTACCATTATATTGAAATCAACAAGACGAATGTCACAGATTCGGATGTCAACCAGACGATTATGAGATTCGAAGTCGAAAAGAGCTGGATCACCGCGAACAATGTGAACAAGTCTGATGTTGCCTTGTTCAGATACTCCAGCAATGCGTGGAACAAGCTGCAGACAAGCGAGATTAGCGATGATGGGACTAATGTTTTGTATGAGGCTATTTCGCCTGGGTTGTCAATATTTGCTGTGGGGACAGGCGAAGCTCCAGCAGCAGCAATTCAACCAACCGGGGAAACTCCAACCGAAGAGAAGACACCAGAAGAGGTCATCGAAGAAGTGAAGAAAGATTCGTGGAAGATAGCCATTATCGTAGTGGTTTTTGTAGCAGCAGTCGCCGGATTTGTTCTAATGAAGAAGAATGTGTTCAACTTTCAAAAAAAAAAGTCAAGCTGGGACGATCTTAGAAGGAAATACACGCGCCATTCTTC
>CAYXOT010000021.1:0-7837 GCA_964466985.1 uncultured archaeon | reverse complement strand
AAAGGATTTAGTTTCAAATTTTGAAAAATGTGCACTTAAAGAATCTTTAAAATTTATTTTATTTTCAATTATTTTCATATCTTTTAAATAATCTACAAATTCGAAAATTGGTTTTAATGAAAAGTGTTCAATAGGTAAAAAATCTAATTTAGTTGGGTATATTGTGATATAGAAATATACCGCCATTACCTCGCCCCTTCAGCTTCCTTCTCCAACCTGTCCCTTTCCCTTATAGCATCACTTTTCTGGTTGTCGTTATTATACGTCGCAATAATTTCATTAGTAAGCGCATCAACAATAGTTTCCTTCTTGCCAAAAGCTTTCTTGTATGCAGCCTGCGCAATAATTCTCAACCCAGCATCGACCCTTCTCTGCGGAGACGTGATAACAGCCCGCCTAATAATTATCCCGCCAACCTGATATCCAGCAATCTCCTCCCTTACAGCAGAATTTTCCAATGCCCTGACAAGAACTTCCACAGGATTCTTCTTCGTTTTTTCATATATATTGTCGAAAGCATCTTTCACGATGTTATAAGTTGTTATGTACCTCCCTACAACCCTCCCCGACGTAAGAAAATGTTTCTTGCTCTTGTGGCCGGGCACCATCATCTTTGTTATCAATCTTTCAACAATGTTCATCTTTGATTTGTAGAATTGGTGCTTAGCCAATCTACCGGAGCTCTTGGGAAACAAAGAGGGGCTGACAGTTATGTAATTTCTCAGTCCGGGATCATTGACTGCAACTTGGCTTACATCCCATTTGTTGAAAATTTTCATATCCATGTGCTTACCTTGCTGGTTTTTGCTTTCTTCCAGCCAGAATTTCTTCCAAATCCACGCCGTTTACAGCTATGACCTTGTACTTCAGTCCCCACATGCTCCCTACAGACCCACCCTGCGATCCGCCGACACCAGCTATTGTAACTTCATCATGTTCGTTTATCTGGTCAATCGCTTTATTGCCGGGGACAAATGCAGTTACTTGCACATTATTTTTGATCAGCTGAACTCTGACAGCTTTCACCAGACCAGAAGACGGCTGCTTTTGCTCTACGGCTCTTTTGCTAATGACAAGACCGCGCGCTTGCGGAGCGCCCGCCATCGGGGTCTGTTTCCATAATTTCAAAGCTTTCTGTGTATACGTTACCTTCTTCCATCTGAACTTTTTCCTCATTTTCCTCAGTTTTCTTCCTGCAAATTCTCCTGGCATTATCTCACCGTTAGCTCGCTTACATTATGGTTTCTCTGTAACAATTCTTTATAAATTTTTAAATTCTTTCCGTCCCTTCCGATTACCGCAGCCTTGTCATTTTTATCGACCCAGATCTCGGCCACTGTTCTGCTATCCTCCGTCTTCAGCTTGACCGAGTTGATCTGCGGTATGAGGTTCCTCACAAATTTTTCTATGCTGACAGAAAATTCGAAAATTTTGATGTGTTTCCTGATTAGATTTTCAGTCCTTTTCACGACACTGCCGTTTTTTCCAATGGCCTTACCAACCTCACCCTCGTCAATCACTAAATAAACAGTACCATTATCACTGTCAACCAAGCAATCTCTAACTCCAGCACCGGTCATGTTTTCAAATAACGTAACCAACTTGATTGTTTCTGTGTCTAGTGTAACTGACATGTTATCATTTTAGAATTATCGTAGTTACAGGGAAAGGTTTACCGCAGACTACCCCAAGTTCCCTGCTCGTGCCTTCAAACATTTCGAATCTCGTTCTAGATACTTTCGCATTATGTTCAAGCTCCTGCCGCACGCTCAGAGGCAGATTATTTGCGACAATAATCATTTTTGGCGTATTAGTTTTTATGTAGGCGACTGACTGATTATGTCCAACAATAACTTTCTTCGATTTAACTGACGATTGTATTTCTTCTGTTAGCGTCATTGTACCTACCAAGTTAATTGTAAAAAGCATTTAAATAATTGATTAATCCTCATCGGGCCTGACAATTAGTTCAAACATTCCAGTGCCCGCAGGAACCACTTGACCTACCATAACATTTTCAAAAATACCTTGCAGGTTGTCAACCTCGTTTCTTATAGACGCTCTCACCAAATGTTTTATTGTTTCTTCGAATGCTGCTCTTGACAGAATGGAAGTCTTCGCCCCAGCCACGCCGTATCTTCCTATTGAGTTTACATCACCACCAAATGTCATCATGTCGGCCACAAGCATCACATAACGAACATCTATATCCAAAGCCTGTTCCTGCATAGTCTTCAAAGCCTCCCGAATGATAACGCTTCTTGCAGCCTCCACCCCGAAAACAGCAAGAGTTTCGTATATGTCGTTTGTATATGTTCTCTTCTCGTCCACTTCCCTGATGCCGAGAGTATCTTTCAAATTAGTTCCTATGGTGTTGATTATCCAATCTTCTCCCTCCTTCCGGACTATGGCGTTTCTAACCCCTTTGACGCCGCCAACCTGAAGATCAAGAGTCTTCTCTTTTATCTTCTGCAATTCTTTGACATCCTCGGTTTTCGCGACCACGACAACCTTGTCCTCTTTTGTCTTTGTGCTGACATTCTTCAAACTTTCTTTAACAATTTTGGCAATCCCATCAACTCTTCTCTTGTCAGCCACTTCAATCTCAATCGAATTCTCATTCAAGTTCAGCGAGATTCTTTTCGTGACATTTAGAACCTTCTTTTCAACCAAGTTTTCTGCCAGTTTTGCGGCATCGTTTGCACTGTTGAATTCTTTTTTCAGAAAGATTGTCATCATAGGCGTCTCGGGCACTTTCTTCGCATCAAAAATTTCTATCAGTCTGGGCAGGCCGTATGTGACCCTGATGCCGGCAGTTCCTGCAAAGTGATATGTACGCATTGTCATCTGTGTCGATGGTTCTGATATGCTTTGCGCGGCTATTATCCCGATGCTTTCCCCAGGGTCGAACTTTCCAGCCAAATAAGCCTTCCTAACTTCTTCTATCAATTTACCTTTCTTCTCTTTGCCCAGTTTCATCTCTCTGCCGACTTCTTCAATCTCTTTCATCAGCTTGTCGTTTAACTCATAATCTGCTTGCGATTGTTCTGACATCTATACCTACCTTTTCAATTTTTGAAGGATCCAGGCCATCTTCGCCCGGCAAGAATTGTATGATTCTATTTGCACTGTCCCTTACAGTCCCGTCATATTCTACTTTCAGGTCTTGAAGCGCACCTACAAGCCTTCTCTCCATATACCCGCTATGTCTGGTCTTCAAGGACTTGTCCATCAATGACTCTCTGCTGTTTATGGCGTCAAAGAAAAATTCGAATGGCGTGAGACCGTCTTTGAAACCTCGGCTCACAAAGCCAGTCGCCTCAAGGCTTACAGCACCTTTCTTGAAATGAGGGAACGTCCTTTGATAATATCCCCTTTCGATTCTTTCGCCCATCACCATCTCTTGTCCGACCATGGCAGCAGTCTGGACCATATTAACCAGCGATCCTCTCGCCCCGCTCTTAACCATCGTTAGCGTAGGATTGCTTTTCACATATTTCTCCAAAACCTTCTGCACGTCGTTCAACCCGTTTCTCAAAACGGTTTTTATCATATGGTTGAGACTCTCTTTCGGAGACCTTCCGACCAAAAGTTTCAATTCGCCCTTTTCGTACCTCACATTTATGTCATCAACGTCATTTCTGATTTTTTCGATCACTTCCTTTATTTCCTTTCTCGCCCCGTCTGCCAAGTCTTGGTCCGAGATGCTTATTGAAAATCCGGTTTGCATCAAAAATTCAATTGCAAGCCTGGTGATGTTATAGATGAACTTCTTGGTGTATTCGCCGCCATACATTTTTTCTATCTTGTCAATCAGCTTCCCGCTTTCAGAGCCTACGGAAACCTTGTCAATGACACCTTGAACTAGTTTTCCATTTTGTATGACTACCATCTCGCCTGAGTTTGATTTGAACTCTAGTGAAAAATTTTTTGGCAGGAACAGACTGAAAATTTCTTTACCGCTAATACTTTCCTTTTCTGGCAACTCTATGTTGGTGTCAATTGCCCTGACAATCTGTGTGAAATCTTTCTTTGACAATCTTGTATTGTCTTGCGTTAAGAGGTACAATCCAGTTATGTGGTCTCTTATAGCTCCAATTACCGGACCTGAGAATCGCGGGCTCCTGATGTTTCTAGGAACCATCATCAGATTTTTTACTTCAACCCTCGCTTCTTCAGTCTGGGGGACATGAAGGTTCATTTCATCCCCGTCAAAATCCGCATTGTAAGGTGTTGTCACACTCAGGTTCATCCTAAATGTTTTGAACGGCATCACCTTAACACGATGCCCCATCAAACTCATCCTGTGCAGGCTGGGCTGCCTGTTGAACAGAACTATGTCGTTGTTTTGCAAATGCCTTTCCACAATATACCCAGGAGTGATTTCATTCGATATCTCCTCTTTGTTAATGCCTGTAATCTTCTTTCTTCTCCAGTCAGGCCTTATCACATAATTTGCGCCCGGCCAATTTTCAGAGCCGTTTAAGACGAACTTCTTCACACCCTCTATGTTGGATTCATTTACCCTTACCGGAATCGTCAATTCCTTTGCAATAACTTCAGGTACCCCCACTTCGTCCAATTCAATCTTCGGATCAGGCGATATGACAGTCCTTGCAGAGAAGTTGACTCTCTTTCCCGCCAAGTTTCCTCTGAACCTGCCTTCTTTTGTTTTCAACCTCTGCGACAATGTCTTCAGAACTCTTCCTGATCTGTGTCTAGCTGGAGGCACTCCTGACAATTCATTGTCAAAATAAGTTGATATATGATACTGCAGCAATTCCCACAGGTCTTCTATAATGAAGTCGGGCGCACCCAAGTCAATGTTCTCCTTGAGCCTGTCATTTATCCTTACTATGTCGACTAGCTTGTGCGTCAAATCGTCTTCGCTTCTTTCACCCGTTTCCAATGTGATTGACGGTCTTACAGTTACCGGCGGTACCGGAAGCAAAGTCAGAATGAGCCATTCGGGCCTGGCTTTCAAACCAACCAGAACCAAGTCATCTTCAGATATTTTTTCAAATCTCTCCCTAACAGCAGAAGCTGTCAACGTCTCAGCACCTTCGACAAAGGTGTATGGCTTTATGAATTTCAGTTTTTTCTGCTCGGTATTGCAGTATGGACATTTCTTTTTCGCCAGAGTCACGAATTCCTTGAACGAAAGTTTCCTTCCCTTTATCCTTTCCATGTCTTTCGGATCAACTAAAATTCTGCTGCACTTTCTGCAGAATATTTTCAACAATGCAAAAATGATTTTCGAATAATGAACATGCACAACAGGGCAAGTCAGTTCCAGATAACCAAAATGCCCATAGCATTCCCCGACATTCCCACCGCAGGTCCTGCATCTTACCCCAGGATCGATAACTCCAAGCCTCGGATCCATGAGCCCGCCTTCAATAGGATATCCTTCCTGGTCGTAAAGCTCGGTCTTTGTTATTTTAGCCGCAGATATCCCTTTGACCATCTCCGGCGATACTATTCCGAATTCTATCTTCTCGACTTTCATTGTTCACCCACCACAACTTTTGGATATATCAGCATGCTCTTCAGTTCATCGAGCATAAGCTTGAACGCATAACTTATCTGGACATCGTGTATCTTTGACTCGCCGTCAATCGGGCATATTTTCTTGTTTTTGATTTTGTCCTGTATCGCAACTAGCCCGCAGACAGAACATATGGGTATTATCGCCTTGTCAGAATCGAACCTCTCCTTCAGAACCAGCGACGCGCCATGCGCTATCAAACAATCCTTCTCCATCTCACCCAACCTGAGCCCGCCTTCCTTGCTCCTTCCTTCTGTAGGTTGCTTTGTCAGCAAAGTAACAGGTCCTCGGGATCTTGCATGTATTTTGTTTGAAACAAGATGATCAAGCTTTTGGTAGAATGCCGAGCCTATGAAAATCTGGCTTTCAAATCTCCTGCCTGTCCTGCCGTCGTACATAGTCTCCTTCCCGTCATTTCTGAAGCCACTCTTAACCAGCGAATCACGTATTTCCTTTTCTGGCATCGGGCTGAAAGCAGGCGATATAACATTTTTGCCTGTGACGGCCGCCATCTTACCGCCGATAATCTCAAGCAACTGCCCCATCGTCATACGCGACGGTATACCATGCGGATTGAAAATTATGTCGGGCACAACACCGTTTTCTGTGAATGGCATGTCTTCCGGAGGCACAATGAGAGCTATCACACCCTTCTGTCCATGCCTTGACGCAAGCTTGTCACCGATCTCAGGAGTTTTCAAATCTCTCACAACGACTTTTATCAATTTCGTCCCATCAGTAGTATCGGTGATAAAAACCCTGTCAGCTATCCCCTGGTCGCCATGTCGCAACCTGACGGAAGTCTCTCGTATGTTTTCCAACCCTGTGACAAATCTGTCCATCGTGCCTAGGAATCTGAGTGGAGACACTCTTCCTATAATTACTTTATCAGACTCCAAATCAGTTTCTGGAAAAGAAATTCCGTCTTCATCCAAATGTTTGTACGCGTCTTCACCCGAATACCCTCTAACACCGGCTTCCGGTATCCCAATCAAATCTTCTTGACCACCCAGATACCTCTTTTTCTCAGCTTCGTATGATCTATACATATACGACCAGAACAAACCTTTCTGCAAAGAGCCTGCATTGATTACAATGCTGTCCTCCATGTTGTAGCCGTCGAAAGTTGCGATTGCAATTACGACATTGTTGCCGTTAGGATGTTTGTCGTATGGGATGACAGAATATGCATGAGTCTGCACCAATGGCCTGTTAGGATACACCATAACATTTGACTTGGTGTCTGTCCTCAGCAAAAAGTTTGTCGCAAAAATGCCAATTGACTGCCCGACCATCTTCGCGCCATAATTGACTCTGTCACCTCTGTTGAATTCTGGATAAGGAATGAAAGATGCTGACAGCCCGAGAATAACTGAAGGGTCTAGCTCAAGATGAGTATGCTCCGGTGTCACTTCCTTTTCAGTCAAAGCTATTAGAGTATTTTCTTCTTCCTCGCTATCTAGAAATTCCATAACACCAGTTTTTATCAAATCGTCCCAGCCAATCTCCTTCCTTTTGAATTTCTCAACGATATCTTTGGTCAATTTCGAAACGCCATTTTCAACAACAATCACAGGCCTTCTCACTCTTCCAGAGTCTGACAGTATTCTTACTTCATCCAAATGCGGATGATAAGCTGCATTTATTTGGTATGGCATGGCCCCGCTTCTCCTCTTTGCGCGAATCTCACCCACAAGTTTCTGCGGGTCTTGCGCATTCCCTACAAATTTACCATCGAAAAATATTGATGCCATGTGATCACTTTTTAATTAGCTCCATTAACGGTTTCAATTCTTTTTCCTGCAGACCGCGTGTTACCTCAGCCATTATTGCGAGATATTTCCTGAGGCCTATAGTAGCACCTTCTGGTGTTTCGCTTGTGCACAATTTTCCAAAATGGGTAGGATGCAGTTCTCTTGCTTCAAAATGTTCTTGTGTGGATGTCAGCGGCGACAAAACATTTCGCATGTGTGAGAGTGTTTTTATGTAACTGCCTCTTTCCAATCTCTGACTGACGCCAGTCCTGCCGCCAACCCACGAGCCAATCGCTAGCGCAGAAATAAGCTGGTTGCTCAACACATTCGATTCTATGATCGACTGCAACGGAGGCAGCCTGCCCCTTTTTGTCAATTTCTGGTAATTGTAAGTAACTCGTGTAATGAGGCCCCACTTACCCAATAAAATTGAACGCAAGAGTATTTCCAGCAAGTCGCCGGATAGCCTGAGCCTTTTGTTTGCATAATGGTCTAAATCATCTTCATCGATTTTCTCCAAGTGGAGTTTGATTAC
>CAYXOT010000020.1:0-7897 GCA_964466985.1 uncultured archaeon | reverse complement strand
GTTTTCATAGAAAATAGACGGCAGAATGGATTTTTAAGGGTTGTAGTGCAAAGTGCATATGCGCTCTCACCCCGAAAAATTTGTTGCATAGCTTTATCGAAGTGGTATAGTTCCTTTAGCCGCAAACTTTTCCCGTCAATAGAAAGGAGATAAGCCATGGCAGAGCAAACCGATGTAGAGTTTATCCCAATTACACAGGCAAAGATGATGGGCAGAGGGGCGAGGCTAAGCCCACAGCTATATGCCTACTATGAGGCAAATGTTAAGCAAACTATGACCCAGTCAGGAATGGCAGGTAAGATGCCTATTCCAGAAGGAGTGACTTATGTAACATTGAAGAACAGATTGTCAAGAATAGCAAAGGATTTGGGCGTTAATTTGGTGGTGAGAAAGTCCAGTAATTTTGTTTTATTCTGGAAAGCCACCTCTGAGGAATTAGAGGAAAAGGAAAGGGTTGTCAGCAGGCTGCAGGGGGCTCGACGAGGAAGACCGCCGGCAAGGGCGAGGAAGTAATTGGAGCATGCAAAAATCAGACGCTTGCTGAAGGGCTGAGACTCACAGCAACGAGGATTCCGCCTGTGGAATGGGACGCCACGCTGGTCGTCGTAGCCATCGTCGTTGTGGGTATATTGCTGTTTGTGTGGTGGATAACTCGTTGAAAGAGATGATAAAAGCTCTCCAACTTAACCGCCATCAAAGCCTGAGCCATCGTCGCCACTGCGAGGAGTTGTTAAATTGGGTAAGAGACACGCTGGCATCTCATCGGCTCTCAGAGCGACGATTTTCCTTCTGCCTATACGTTAGTAGCCCCTCGTCGAAAAAAAGAGCCTATAAGGGCTTGTAGGCGTCAAGACTTTCTGCCGCTGTTCAAAAGTCGGCGGACGGCGACAGCGAAGGAGCGTTAGACTATGGAAAGGTGGAGCAGTGGTTTGCTGTCGCCGTATCGGAGCGTTCGGTGATGAGATCGCTGTGAGGGTGGCTTATGGGGAAAAATTGTGCGGGAAGTGTGCGGGAAGTCCTGCCGAACTATCACAACTCAGCCCAACAGGAAATTTTTAAGTGGTTGAATTTATTGGTTATGATTGTCATCAATTGAAATCGTTTGCAGGATTTTTCGGATTCGTAATCAGTAGGTCGGCGGTTCGATTCCGCCCGTCGGCTCCAGTAAATCAATGGGTTACAACCCGCACAAAATCCTGTAAAGGCAAAATTGTGCGGGTTTTGTGCGGGAAGCAGCTAAAATCTTTTTGAGATAGGCACAACAGTCGGAGTTTCCGACTGCTTGGCAAGGTAGCTTACAAGACGACTGCTCGCCTGCTGTAAGTCAGCCTCGCTTACAATATTATAACGGTCAAACACAGAGCGGGTTTTATGACCCGTCATTGACATCGCAACTTTGTCATTTACGCCAGCCCTGACAAGGTTTCTTACTACCGTCCGCCTTAAATCGTGAAAAAGCTTTCCTGGCAACCCTGCTTCTCTACACGCCCTGTTCCAAGTCTTCCGCCATTCGCCGATCGGCTTTCCTTTCAGATGAAAGACAGAGGGGCAGCCCAAAACTCTCTCCTGCCATCTCTTCTCGATTAATTTTTCGAGCGGCTCGGAAAGCACGAGGACTCTTCCTTCCTTATTTTTCGATAACTTAGGCCGTAGCCGTATCACGCCAGCCTCTAAGTCAACGTTCTGCCATTCAAGCTTAAAAATTTCCCCTCGGCGCCAGCCTGTATGATAGCCGAAATCCAGCACATCCTGGTATGCAGGCAGCAAGTGCTCTCTAATTGCCAAATATTCAGGATGCTCCATAAAGCCCTGCCGGGGTTCAGCCTCTTCCAGCCTTGGAATATAAGGGCGATTGCTAAGGCGCTCTGCTTGGATAGCCAGAGTGAACATTCTGCTCAGCGCTGCCAAGTCTCGGTTGACAGTTCCATTAGCAGCTTCCTCCTCAAGCCGGGAGTCGATGAATGCTCGGATTCGAGGCGTAGTGATGTCAATGGCATAGTTCATCCCAAAGAAGCGGCAAAGATGCCTCACACGCTCTTTTGCCCAGCGAAGCGAGCGCTCTCCCTTGAGGGAATAATCTCTAAGGTAGTCAGCAGCCAAGTCTTCAAAAGTGATTTTTCCCTCTGTTGGTCCGATGAGTTTGCCTTGTCCGATCTCGCCAAGTCGGCTCTTGAGGAGCTTTACAGCGTCGCTTTCCCTCGTAGATTTCGAGCTTTCCCTGTGTTGTTGGTTTCGATGCCAATACTCAATCCAATAAATCTCGCCTCGTCTGTATAGCCTGCCCATGCCTCTCATTGCTCACCTTCTTTCTCTGGCTTGCCTTTAGCGAGGTAATCCCGTATCAGCCGCTCTACGAGCTTGGTTGTGCTAATCCCCTCCTCTATCGCCCGGATGCGCAGAGCTTTGCGGATATCCTCGGGCAGGTAGAGGGACAGCCTGACTGTTTTGGTTTCTTCGGGTTCTTTTTTCATGGATAGAAGTATAACACTATAGAGGGATAGGGTCAAGGGGAAAAAGAGCGGATAAAAAAGATAGGTTTTATGGAGACTTATGCTCGTCAATATTGAGGTATATCCCAAAAATGATACAAATGGCTCAATTTTAAGAAAATTTCTTGACATGGCTCGAAAGCCTTGCTATAAGGCGGTTGGCTCGCCGTTGCCATGCGGGTTGTGGCTGTTGTCACTGAAAGCTCGTAAGTGCTGTTATAGACGCTGTAGTGGAAAGGGTCTGATGATGCCACATATTGCCCTCTTAATCTCAACCTACTCTGCTCACACATCTACCCTCCCACGAGACCGATTTCGAGTGAGGTTTCAGCAACGGGAGAATTTACACCTGGAAATATACGGTCTTAAAAAGTACCAATAATTAATAAAAACGCTAAAAGATACATAATAAATATCATGAGCGTAATCGATATAAGAAATAACATGAATTCCTTATGATTTCTTCTTTTGAAATACATAGCCCATTTACTGATTTCGTATGCCAATATGTATGAGATACTTAAAGTAGCAACAGCGGCTATATATCTAGTCGCCCTAGGGAACTTTACATAAATTCCGTCAAGTGGAAATGCTAAAACAAAATCAATAAGAGGCATAAGAAGTAGAGTAAAGAATATTTTATGGAAATCTATCTTTATTAGGTCTTTTAAATTCATCTTAAAAAATTATTTGTAAGGGAGTTCATATACTTTCTATCTCGTAACTCTAAAATTACCACTTGGTATGACTTTTTTCTATTGGAGGTTTAGGTACTGTCCGAAACTGTTTTTTATAAAAGAGGATACAAACAAGAATATAAGTCCATATAAGATCTATTATTCTTTCTATAAACGTAAATAGTGGATTGCCAACATCAAATGGGCAATAATCTCCATTAATAAAAACCATGAATGGCAAACATACAATTGATCTCAAAATAAAGACTGGTAAATAAAACATAAATATCAATACACCGATTGCTTCACTCCATAAAGACGCTATCTTTTCCGTAATTATGACATAAACAAAAGGGACTAAAAAAATTAAGAATAGAATTATCTTCTTTTTAGTCGGTGATAGAAATTTCTTCCACTCCATACTTTAGTCTATTAAGCAACACCTATAAAAAGTTAACGAAACGAATATACAAAAATGAACTTCTGTATTAGATGGAATGTATCAACATAAGTAGAGAGAAGGGAGGCATGTCAATTTTCTTCTTTAAACTCTGTTGTGACTGCCATGACGATTTCCGCTTACAAGACCTCAGATATGGAGAAATGTGATGAAAAAGAGGCAGATTGCCACTACTCTGATTTCATTTCTTTTCTTGGCAGGCTTTATGATATCTTGCGGCGGTGGCGGTGGCGGAGGTGATGGAGGATCTCCGCCACCACCTGCCCCAGGGCCTACATCCATTCGATTATCAGCTAGCAGTACTGATGTCCTAGTTGGCACTTCTGTAACCCTCACTGCGATCACTGACCAGGATCTTGGTCCAAGTGGCTCCTCCGTCATAATCTTTGAGGGGAGCACACAGCTTACCTCTTGTAGATCTGGTACGCAATGTACTGCTTCGGTATCTAGTACTACTGCAGGAAGGAGGGACTTTTTTGCAAGATTGATATTCTCAGGTGGTAGTTTCTTCCCTAGTAGTACAGTTTCCGTAACATGGAATGCAGCTTCCTTTACAGTATCTCTCTCTACAAGTTCCACCAGCACTTCAGTTGGCACATCCGTAACTCTCACCGCAACTGCCAATCAAGATGTCGGGTCCACACCTTTCTTTATTCGCATTCTTGATGGTACGACGGAGATAGCCAGCTGTGGGTCAGGAACGCGATGTGTACAATCTGTAACGAGCAGCATATCTACAACAAGGACTTTTGTTGCAAAAGTAGCTAGAAACGACGGTTCGGATGTTCAGGCAACTAGTAGCAATCTTTCTGTAACTTGGAGTGCACCAACTGCCACATCGTCATCTTTCACAATCACATTCTCTGCAAGTGCTACCATTGTTACAGTTGGCACGACAGTAACTCTCACTGCCACGACAAATCAGAGCGTCGGCCCCACTCAATTTTTTATTCAGATTTTTGAAGGAAGTAATAGGCTGAATACTTGTGGTTCAGGAACAGAATGCTCCACAGCTGTGACAGAGACTACTGCAGTTACGAAATCTTATGTTGCAAAGGTTGCTAGGAGCGATGGAACTGATGTTCAAGCGACGAGTAATACCATCTCAGTGACTTGGAGTGCTCCTTCGCCACCGCCCGCTGTCACAGCAAGTATTATTTTGAATAGCGATGAATCGAGTGATCACGTTGCCCAGGTTTTGACGTCCGACAGGACAGTTATTGACATTTGGGTGCAGCGAGATGAAAACGGTCAGATAGATTACGTTTCTGATTATCGTCTTAAGTTTAACGACGGAACTGAAGCGTTCGTCCAATTGGATGCACTTTCGCGACCTTCATACTTTGAGGATCAAAGTGGAAAAGGTTTCAGAGTACATTTTTACCTGGAAGGTGACCGAGTGGACGTTACATACTTTGATTCTACTAGAAGCCAAAGGGTCATTGTAGATCTCTCAACCTTTACTAGTGGAAGCACCACTCTTATGTTAAATAACACTATGGCCTCGGCAAATCTGAAATTTGGATTAGTTAATCCTTCTCAGGAAGGTAGCAATATCAGTCAACTGCAACAATCAAATCAACTAGTTTGTGGTGTACTAGATGCGGAACTTGCAATCCCATGTAATCCAGCGGTGAATGCTTTATTTACCATCATCGGAGCAACAGCCTGTGTAGGAACGGTAGGTTTTGGATGTCCAGCTGCTTTGATTATAACAACCATTTTAGGTGAAATTCTTTGTGAGACTTTTGAGGCAATATCCAGGGCAAATCAATGTGACACGGCTAGCGAAGCAAACTTAGCCGAGCCTGAATCTCCCATACTACCTCCCACGACAGGAGAAGTAAGTCTTCAAACAGGTGAGGTTCACATCACGCTTACCTGGGATAACGCAACAGACGTTGACCTGCATGTGATTGAGCCAAGCGGTGAGGAGATTTTCTTCAGTCATAAGTCCAGTGCAACAGGTGGTCAGCTGGACGTTGATGATATAGATGGTTTTGGACCTGAGAACATCTTTTGGCCAGAAGGACGAGCTCCCTCTGGTCAATATATAGTGGATGTTGTCTATTTCGCTTCAAGGGGGCGGGGTCTATCGAATTACACCGTAACTGTCCGGCGCCCAGCTTCCGATGGGCGGCAACTAACAGAGGAGTTTTCTGGCACACTCCGCTCAGGCATGGAACGACAAAGAGTTACAACTTTTAGAGTTGATTAATTGATATTCTTTCGAAAGAGGATCAACACCAATAAATCTTAAGGTAAATATTTAAATAGATAGATGATCGCCATTAGGCTGTGATATATTTTGGCTCTCTTGAAACTATGGAATCTAAAAAGGACTATAAAAAAGTGATTGTAAAGTTAAGTTGGAAAATAATCGGATATGGAGTGATCATTGTAGTTATACTAGTTTTTTCATTGGCTTATTCTACGAGTCAGACTATGAGTACGATCTTAAAATACCTCATCTTTATAATTCTTGTCGTCTTGATAATAGCAGTTAGAGTTGCACAGCTCGACCCAAATAAATGAGGAATTATCTATCCACCCTCCACCACTGCCCCCTCAAATACCATTCAATCCCCTTACTCGAAAACCTCATCTGTCTCGGCCCCAGCCGCACCGCGAAAAACAGTTTATCAGCATTGCGATAAAGTCAATCCTTTAGGTTTCTCAGACCCTGAGCCACCTCCATTTTCACACCTCCCTCAAATATTCCCTTACTACAGTGAGGCATTTACATCTGTAGCCTTCTGTTACCTTCAACGCTCCCAACTCTATGAGTCTCTTAATCATTCCCTGACTATAAGTCCTAAACAGACGAGAGACTGAACTTTGCGTGTAGGGTTTGTATTCTAAATCATTTAAAGTAATTTGCGATGTATCTTTCTTTTTTAACTTTTCAAAGTGATCCCTCCATTTTTCACTTTCATCATATTGGAATGTATAGCTTCCATACCTTGAGACGATATATTTAGGTTTCAAGGCTAGCTCTATTGCCTGACTAACGATATTCTTGAATTCATTTGGTTCATTATACTTCAGATAGGTAAATAAGAATCTGGTAATTTCTGAGTAGCTTGCTGTATGCTCATAAGATTTATTTCCTGCCCTATGCTTATTGCTGTCTATAAATCTGAGAACTTCGATTAGTATATCTTCCAACCCGCCCGTCTTTGATTCATCTAAAATTCTTCCTCACCTTTGTTTGTTTCGTAAATATCTTTCAATTCCCTTACTCGAAAACCTCAATTGCCTATGTCCTAATCTCACTGTGAAAGGCAACTTTGGCGAATTTCGATAGAGCCAATCCTTTGAAGTTCCCAGCCTCTGAGCGGCTTCATCGACAGTAAGCAGACGGTCGTCGGCATTTGGGGTTGGCTTATCGTTGAAATCCCGCAGCGTAAGAAGCCGCGCTAAGAGAGCAGACTGCAAGGCGGTCACTTCAGCGAGGAGACGGGCGAGTTGTTCAGAAGATAGAGACTCAATTTCTCCCACAACTTGAAAGAGGCGGAAAACCAAACGATTTTCTTGATTGGCGAGAGGCATAGGATTGTGCCCCGATAAAAATGCCGTTTACCTCAGCAAAGCCTTCGCTATTGTTCTCGCGATATAATCCTCGCCCTTTCCTTCGTGAGTTACGCCACCTAGCGGCCTATGCCACAGGATGGTTGCCAAGTTATCGAGATTTTTGTAGCCCTTTCTCATCAAAGTTTTCACAAGGCTGAAGTCATAGCCTGATTTGCTTTTATCTAACCCGTCTGGCTTGCCCTGTCCGTTCCATAAAGCTCGGATTTTCTCATCATCGCCGATCAACTTGTGAAACCAGAGCGGTAGCTCTTTGCCTGCAACGAGGACAGAAGATTGATAAGCGCGCTCAATATTCATCTTGAGAAGGTAAGCTCTCAGAGCTTCATCATCGACTCGTTCACCGCCATAGAAGCGAGAGACAACGCCAATCTCAGGCTTTGCAGTCCCATAGATTTTCAACATTCGGCGCAGGTCTTGTGTTGGATCAAGTCTGACCTTTAACCTCTCCAAGTCTTCGCGATGTGCTTGCCTAAATTGGTCACAGAAAGCACGTAGTCTGTAAGCGATGTCTAAACACTCATCCACTTTTATTGCAGGATAAGGGAAAAGCAAATGATAACCTCTGCCTGTAAATGCTGTACTTGGTAAGCTTGTCCCTAAATCTTTAAAATACTGATATGCTTTCTTGAGCAAAAGCTTAAAATCATTAATCTGCTCATCAAGTGGCTTATTGCTAT
>CAYXOT010000019.1:0-7915 GCA_964466985.1 uncultured archaeon | reverse complement strand
GGGGTCGGGGGAAACCATGTGAACGTTATGGATGAGATTAAAGACAATTTCAGCAAAATATACGACCAGTACGTCACCAAGATCTACCGATTCATATATCTTAAGGTTAGCTCCCAGGAGGTGGCAGAAGATTTGTCTTCCGAGGTGTTTATGAGGACATGGGAGACATATAAGGGGCAAGCTCAAAATCCAAAGTCCAAAATCCAAAATATCCAGGCGTATTTGTACCAGGTGGCCAGGAACATTGTTGCCGATCATTATAGAGCAAAGAAGATCAAAATTGTGTCTGTAGAAGAGACAATTGAGATCGTAGACTCGGCACATTCCCTTCAAGACCAGGCAGTGCTTAGCCTGGAAATGGATAGGATCCAGAAGGCCTTGGCAACCATGCAAGACGACTACCAGAACCTTATCATCTGGCGCTATCTAGACGAGCTTTCTGTGGCTGAAATAGCCCAAATTACGGGCAAAACCGAGGAAAACGTACGGGTAGGCATACACAGGGCACTCCAGGCTCTCAAAGGCAAAATAGTTTCTGCCTAAGCCGAGCTTAGGTGTGGATAACTAAGCTCGGCTTAGGCAGGGGTGTAATAAAATCCCTTATTTTACGACATAATATACATAATGGACCCAGCCTACGCTAAAGCTAGGGCGGGCAAGCAAGAAAGACCTCAAATTCTATGGAAGAAAAAGATCTCATCGCAAAGCTTACTCTTTTGAAGGAAATTAGACCCAGGGAGAATTGGGTGATTTTTGCTAAGATGCGGATTCTCGCTGATTACAAGCCGATTGCCGCTGATGAAATCGCGGAACCACGCGGAAGCAGAAGCTGGATAGGAGATGTTTTTGATACCATATCGCTTTTCCGATATATGGCAAAAGCCACCTTCGCTCTGCGAGCTATGGCGGCCAGGCCCGCTTATGTCCTACCCATTCTTCTTGTATTTGTATTTGGAGGAGTAACATTGCAAATTTCCAAGAACAGTTTGCCAGGAGACGCGCTTTTCTCTGTGAGATCCGTGTTTGAGAAAGCTACATTGAGCAACATGGAACTGGCCCAGAAAAGGCTGGTAGACTTAAAGAAAATAGCGCAAGAAAATAATGTGAGAAACCTTTCTGAAACCATTAAGGAGTTTAAGGCAAATGTGGGAGAGGTTTCAAAGAACGTAGCCCTGCTTGTGCATAAAGAGCCAGGCAAGGCTTTACAGACCGGCATGGAGCTTGTACAATTACAGAAAGACAAAGCTGCCATAGAGCAGATTTTGGGTACTGCCTTAGACGGAGATACCGCACAAGAGCTCAAGAGCGCCACAAAGTACCTAGTTGAGAATGAGTTGAAAGATCTTCTGACCAGAACGCTTACCGAGGAACAGAAGAAATTATTGGAAGAAGGAATTATTGCGTATCAGGCAGAAGATTATGAGTTAGCATTGGAGATGATATGGAATATCTCCAATGTCGCTGATTAATGTCGTTCAGACTCCCTCGGGACTGAGTCCTCGGGACGAACGTCTGAAGAGTCTTCAGACTCGAAGAGCCGATACTAGCTGATTTACGCTGATATTTTATGACAAACGAACCAATCACAAAAGAAGATTTGAATCGTTTCGAAGAAAATTTTGCAAGAGTAATTGAGAAATACGCAAGAGTTAATGTAAAAGTTGAGCCCGCCGATGAGGCGTGGGATAAAAACAAGGAAAGGAAAAACCTTTAAAGGTCGAACCAAGGAGAAGGAGATGTGTGAAGCGAGGCTTCACACATCCTAATAGTCGAATAAAAATCAAAAATAAATCATTCAATGAGTAAATTAAAACAGACATTCGCAACTGTAACCATTCTGTCTGTGCTTATTGGAGGCGCATTGCCTGGCGGAGTTTCAGCTCTTACTTCTGCTGAACTTCAAGCCCAGATCGATGCCCTCATGGCACAGCTCAATACGTTGCAGGGGCAATTACCGGTAGGCACTCCGTCTGGTTCTGGAGCTCCAGCTGCTTGTTCTGGCGTAAGCTTGAGCAGGAATTTGACAGTTGGTTCTTCTGGAACAGATGTAAAGTGTCTTCAGGCATTATTGAACCAGAGTGCTGACACGCAGGTGGTAGCTTCTGGAGTAGGTTCTGCTGGAAGCGAAACTCTGTACTTTGGTAACTTAACCAGAGCTGCAGTGAAGAAATTCCAGGAGAAATATAGATCAGAAGTGTTGGCGCCTTCTGGATTGACGGCAGGAACAGGATTTGTTGGATCTGCAACAAGAGCAAAGCTTACAAGCATGCTTTCTGTAGCCGTAGCTCCAGCTCCAGCCCCAACACCAACACCAACGCCAGCCCCAACCCCAGCACCAGCAACCACGGGCGCATATAGCGTTGCGTTGGCCGCAGATAACCCAGGAGCAGGAACTCTTGGATCAGCTTCTGCATACAACACCCTTTTGAAGGCAACCGTGAACGGAGGTTCAGCAGGCATTAGCGTAACAAGCGTTACGGTTGAGAGATTCGGATTGTCAGTAGACACTAACGTGGCAGGAGTATTGGTAGTTGACGCAGCAGGAAACAGACACGGGAACGTGGTAACCTTGGCAGACAACAAGGTAACCATTCCTTTCGCCTCTGACCCTATTGTCGTTGCAGCCAATTCTTCTACTACCATCAGCGTTCAGACCAATCAGGCGGCAGGAGCAACTTCCGGAACATTGGGCATGAAGATCACTGCTATGAACGGAGACCCAGCCGGTCTTCCGCTGGTAGGGAATCTCATGACCATGACTTCAAGCGCCAACATCATGGGAGCGGTAACAGTTGATGTGGTAAGTCAGACCACTGCTACGGTGAACGTAGACATTGGCCAGACCGATTACATCTTGACCAAGTTCCGCTTTGTGGAAAGCACTGGCGTGGAAGAAGTGAAGATCTCACGGCTTACCTTATTCCAGAACGGAACCGCAGCTGACGCAGATCTCACGAACTTTGATCTCGTTGACCCGAACGGAAACGTTTTGGCAACAGTAGCCAAGGCAGTGAACAAGGTGATTGCATTTAATCTTGCAACTCCTTACACACTTGGCAAGGGCGTACAGCGAGATCTTACCGTGCGGGTTGACGCAGTGTCTGGCTCTTCCAGAACTGGCCAAGTAATCATCCAAAACGACTACGATGTGCAGGTTATGGGAGCATCTACGGGTCTTGGAATTTTGGTGACTGCAGCGGGAACAGTTGATACCGGGCTTCCCATTGGAGACATCACTACAGGAAACGCAGGATTCAACCACCTGACAATAGCTGAAGGAACCCTTACCATAAACAAGGCCGTTGCCTCTCCATCTGGTACCTATGGTATTGGCCAGGCAAGCATAACTTTGGCCACGTGGGAACTGGAAGCAAAGGGTGAGGACATTCAGATCCAAAGAGCTGCCATTGAAATTGAAGGAACCGCAGACAATCAGGGCAATGTTGATCACGGCTACACCGGAACAGTGAAGTTGATGACAGACGCGGGCCAGATTCTCTACAGCGTTGCTGCTACAACAGCGGCATTGTTTGACGGAGATGACGACCAGGTTACGCTGTCTACCTACTACACCATTCCTGCCTCAACAAAGTTGAAGTTAAAGCTCGTTGCAGACGCTTCAACAGCAGTAGACAACAGTGAGACATCAATCGGAGCCTTGAGCACGGTGTACTTCAAGAGAATGACCTCTAACACGTTCGCCACTGCTGCCAACGGATTTGCCAACAGAGTGCAGGGCAATACCTTGACTGCTTCTTCTGTGACCCTTACCGTCAGCAACAATGCTGCGTTGGGTAACGCAACAGTGATTGAAGGCGGAAGCGAGGTGCTCATTGGTTCTTTCCTGCTGCAAACCAGTTCTGCCGAAGGAGTCAATGTTTCTTCTATAAACGTTGATATCACTGGCGCGGGAGTAAATACCGCTACCCCGGCAGTAGCTCTTTCCAACCTCAAGTTGAAGAGAGCAGACACAGGCGCGCAAATAGGCACAACCACTGCAACCCCGCAGGCAGCCAATCCCTCTTCAAATACCTTCACGGTATCAGGGCAGTTGAACATCCCGGCCAGCACAACGGTTCAGGTTGACGTGTACGTGAATATGTCCACCTCTGCTTCTAACGGAGGCACAGACGACACCGTTGTCACGGATCTTGACGCCGCTGATGTGAGCGGAACCGGAGCAACATCCGGCAGCACTGTTACAGGGCCTGCTGCTGGTGTAACTAGTAGAACAATTACCGTAGTGGAGGGCGGAACGCTTAGCGCAGCTATTGATACGTCGGGCGCAGCGTCTTCCCAGTTCTACACCGCAGGACTCACCGGACTTGAAATGGCAAGAATACGGCTTTCTGCCACTGTGGAAAACATGAAGATAGACAGGTTTGAGTTAAGGTCTGTTAACGGAACAGGCAATATCGCAAACGTGAAATTGCTTGGAACCGGATTGTCTTCTGACCCAGCCACGGCTATGACCGCAGGAACCGCAGTATTCACCTTTACGAGCGGAAACGAGCTAACAGTTCCCGCGTACGGATCAAGAGTGGTTACCGCAGTTGTTGAAACGGCAGGAGCTGGCACCTTGGTTGCAGGAAACCTTGGAATTCTCGGGTTTGGAACCATGAATGCCACTGGAGCTGGTTCTGGGTTAGTGGTTCAGGAAAGCTTGACCGGAACTACGTATACAGTTGCTAACAGCGCTCAATTTACTGGAGGCACGCCTGCTGAAGCAGTTGGAGACGTGATTTACTTCACGCAGACTGCGGCAGCCGGAACCAACACCGCCCCTGGATTCTACATGGTGACCGCCATTAACAACACCAACCTTACCACTGCTGGCTCTCTTGCTCTAAACAGCGGAGCCACAGGAACAAGCTTTACGGCAGGTGATGTTGTTACCAGATTAACCAGGGCAGAAACCATAGCTGGAAACGGAGGCAACACAACTACCACGTGGAGCGTAGGAGACCTCATATATGTGCGAGATAACACCGGCGGCACCACAGGAAGCGGATTCGCAATTGTTACAGCCGCGGTTGCTTCAGGCACAAACATTACCGGCCTTACGTTCTCGCCAGCCATTGGCGATATTTCCACTGTGACCGCAGTAGCGACGAATCAGTTTACGCGGTTGACGAACTCCAACGGCATGGTTGGCAGCACCATGAGGTATGAAGAAGTGGAGCCAGTGATCACGCTCGCTTCCACCTCACCCTCTGGAACAAAAGCGCCAGGCGGAGACCAGGAAATTGCAGTATTCAATGTGAAAGCTTCGGGAGCCAGAAACATGACGTTCGACAGCTTCACTATTGAAAAGTCAGGCAGCAACAGCCCAGATGTTAATGTGACTGACTTCTCGCTGTATGATGGCAGCACGCGAATAGCGCGCGTTGCAAACACTTCAGTTGCAGGCAGCACCGCCGGAGCCATTACCAACGCAGACACCACACTGCAGCTGTGTTCTGGAACTTCTGACACCGCAGGCGAGATTGGTGACATCACGCAGGCTGAAGCCGATACCCTAAAAATAGGAGATAGGGTAAGCATTATCGACGGTACCAACACCAATACGGTAACCATTACCGCCAATTCGGGCGGCACCATAGCTGCGTGCAACACGAATCCTGTTACTAACCTGGTAACCTTTGACGGAACCGTCACTATTGCGGCTTCAGCAACTGTAACTTTCCGCAACAACCGAGTGCACTTTGACGCCAACCAGGCCAACACTAACGACGTTGCTCTTGCTGAACAGAGCATTACCGCAGGCCAGACCACAGCTCTCACGGTGCGGGCAAATACCAACAGCGTGAGAACCGGAGCTGGCACAGCAAGTGTTACCTTTGGTGTTCTTATCCCTGGAGTTTCAGGCCCATTGCAGGTTGCAGCTACCCAGGTTGAAGGACTCAACTGGGATTACACTCCGCTGAATACGACCAGCCCTTCTGCTGCTATATATAAGACAGAAGCAGATGGCTATCCAGTGAACGGGAATACCTTGACTTACTAGTCAAGCGCGGAACACCGCGGAACTATACGCGGAACTACGCGGAAAACATCCGCCTGCCCTTAATCCTTGTGTGAGGGTTGAGCGGGGACACAGAGGGGTCTCGGAGAAATCTGGGGCTCCTTTGTTTTGCGCGGAACAGTGCGGAACCTTACGTGGAACAACGCGGAATGCTACAATGTGATTATTATGCAAGAAAAAGACAGTTTGCTCTTTAGGGAGGAATCGTATGCTATCCGGGGAGCCGTGTTTGAGGTTTACAAGCACTTTCGAAACACCCAGAAGGAAGTGGTGTATCGCAATGCCCTTATTCAAGAGCTGAAGAAGAAGGAGTTAAGGGTTGAAGCAGAGAAACGCATACCCGTGTCCTATGGGGGTAGGACAGTTGGGACATATGTTCCAGCTCTAGTAGTTAATTGCTCTATCTGTATTGAACTTAAAGCAAAACCATTTATTCATAAACAGGATAAAGAGCAATTCTGGCAGTACCTTAAAAACTCGGGCTTTCGACTTGGGTTTCTGGTGAACTTTGGCGCTCCAGACGGCGTACAGATTATCCGTAAGGTGTATGACACCGCTAGAGGTTCCGCGTAGTTCTTCCGCGTAGTTCCGCGAGGGGTTCCGCGTCTTTCCGCGTTAGCGCACCTGTGGATAACTCTCCTTGCTTGCTGTTGCTGCTTGACTCTTGTATAATGATTTTATACAAAGTCGAAACCAAAAACAAAAGTCGAACATCTTCATCTTCCATTACTTATAGATGCATAATAAGGAATGGGGGAATGGGAATAATAAACAATTCATAACGATTACCATACATAATGAGTACTAAAGTTTTAAAGTATATTTCAGTTTGTTTGTTGGTTCTGGCATTTGCTGCGTTCGGAACAGGAGTTGCCAGAGCTACCTTAACAGGTACCGCAACTTCTCTTACAAGCGATGTCGCGCTGACCCTTACAGGAGCCGCAGCATCAACGTGGTCGCTTTCAACAGGAGCGCTTACTATTAACTCTGGCACTGCAGCTGCCTTGACCATAGATTCTGGCACCACAGGCGCAATAGATATTGGCACAGGGGCTAATGCAAAGACCATTACCATTGGGAACGCCACAACCAGCACCGGCCTTGTGTTTACTGCAGGAACTGGAGGGATAGATATATCAAGCACCATAGCCACAGCTGACGCCATTGACATTGCGGCTGCTTCTCTTACCACAGGAGACCTCTTTGATTTGGACGCAGCAGCCATTACCACGGGCGACTTCTTTGACATAACGGTACCTGCAACCAGAACTTCAGGAACCGCAATTCTGATCACAGACGCTAGCGCTACTGGAGTGGCAACCGCTCCGTTGATTGACATTAACGTCAACTCCACAGCAACTACTAATGTCTTGGACATTACCTATGCTACTGGCGTTGGCCCAACAGGCAGTGCTATTGACCTGAACATGGGCACGAACGTTGCGGGAGATGCCTTGAACATTGCAACAGCAGCAACAACAGGCAACGCCATTGACATTACCTCAAGCGGCATCTTCACCAACGACCTCATTGACATTAACGTTGGCGCGCAAGCTGCCACAGGGGTTGTGTTGAACATTGATTTGGGCGCCACCGCCGTGGATGCGAATGCCATTAGCCTTACCAGCGGTACATCAATCCGCACAGACTTCATGGTTGTTGTGACAGACGGAAACAGCTCTGGAACCGTTGCAACGTTTGATTTGAACGTAAGCGGTACCCGAGGAGGACTGTTTGACATTGACGCCACAGGCGCTCTTATCACAGAAAACCTGATTGACATTACTACCACAGCCGCCTGGACCTCTAACCTTATTGACGTGAACGTTGGAACCGCCATTGCAACAGGAAACGTCATTGACGTAACCTTTGCTGGCGCAGCCCAGACCG
>CAYXOT010000018.1:0-8055 GCA_964466985.1 uncultured archaeon | reverse complement strand
ATGCAGGGGGAGAGATTTGAACTCTCGAAGGGACTAACCCACAAGCTTTCCCACATTATGGCCTAAGGCTTGCGCCATTAACCAGACTAGGCGACCCCTGCGTGAGATAATATTAGATTGTGTCTTTTAAGCTTATAGGGAATTAGATTTGTACTCGCCGAGATGCTCTTCCGGATTCACGGCGAACCATTTTTCGAAATCCAAGTCCTTCGCCTTCTTATAGTCATACGGCGTTTTCAATGGTATCCAGCTGTCGGATAGTTTTGCGCCTCTGAAACATCTTGCATTTGTGAAAAGCTCCTGTAAGTTTTCCCAGTCCACAGGCACATGACTCTCGTTTATTCGCAGGAGTACTTCATTGACCTTGGAATCGAAATATGCGGTGCCTGTGTTTGCGTGTTCCCCTTCTGAAAGATTTATCGCGCGGTCTATCTCCATTCTAACAATGCGATTGGTGGAAGAATCGAAAATTATTTTGTCGAACTGGGACTGTCCGGACGAGCTGCCGACAAGGCTGACAAAAAATCCCTCTCTCAAACCGTCCATGTGGAACTTGGCGAAATTTTCCAAATCAAGATTTACTATATCCGAACCGCCGACATTTATCTTGTGTTTGTTCGCGTCCAGAATGCCTTTCTCCAGATAATGCTTCAGGACACCAGCACGCCCCATTCTTCTTTCCCCTTCTTTCAGAAAAACAAACTCTATCCCGGAATTTTTGCTGATTTCATTGCAGTGCTGCATGATCTGATCGGCTTGGTGCCATAAGGTTATGAAGAATTTCTTGATGCCTGATTTAACATAAGGAAGTATTGTCCAGTCTATTATCGGCCTTGGACTGCTGCCGATTTCAGTGAGAACTTTCGGGATCTTTCCCTGGCTGACAGGATACCATCTTTCGCTCAGACCGCCGGCATGGACTATGACTTCTGTATTAGCAAGATAGGATTTCCAGTCTTCCATACAAGATTAAGGATAAGTTAGATTTATTAATGTTTTGAGGTTTTATTTAGACGGCATTCCCTTAGACTTGTTTTTCAAAACTAAAACGATTATCCCACCAACACCTATAAGCATAGTAAACAGCCACAAAAGACTTCGCTTCTTTTTTGTTAAAACCCAGCCACCAATAACAAAAGGAGAAACTAACAATAACAGATACAAAATTAGAACTAAATATGCTCCTGCTGTATATCCGCCTGCTGTAAGATAGGCGAGTACCATTACCAGAACACCAACAATTTGGCTGAGAACATAAGCCCAATTTAGATGTCTTTCAAACCAGTTCATCAACTAAAAAATGAAATTTGACAGATAAATAGCTTGTATAGGTTTTGACTTACTTCTATGTGTTTTTCATAAACCATTTTTACAGCTCACGCTAACAAAAAACCAAAAAACAAAGAAATTCACTCCAATTGCTACCTACACTGACTTAGAATTGTCTTGTGCTGTGCTTAGGGTAACAATCTCTACAGTAAACAGGCTTTCCTGCAGTAGGTTCGAAAGGTACTTGCCCTGGCTGACCGCAGTCTGAGCAGGTTATGTCAAACATCTTTCGAGGCCCACCGAATCTGCCTCCACCGAATGCCATTTCTATTCACTCCTTTTTATTCGAAATTATACGAAACTACAGAAGTAGCATACGTACAACTCTAAAAGAATTGAAAAGATGATTATTTAAGCTTGATGCTCCCTCTGGGATTTGAACCCAGGTTACGACCTGTTTCCTCTTTCAATCGAGAAGGTCATGTCCTCTCGGCTTCGCTTGACCGGGCTAGACGAAGGGAGCCTATTTCTTGTATCTACTTCTAGAAAATCCTTTCTTATAACCTTTATACTTTTTCTTGCCCTTCCCTTCCAGCTCTATCTCGTATGCCAGTTCTTCTATTTTTTTCTTCATGTCTCCTGACATTCGCTTCTTATTGATTTATAGTCGTTTGGATAGAAATCTTTGATGTCGTACGTACGACATTATGAAAAGTGGTTGAAATGAAATTCATCCTGACTTTCGACATCCCGAGAGAAATGAAAGCGCTACAGAGAAAAGTGCAAAGAGACTTGGTTAAGGATGGCGCTAAAATGATGCAATTTTCACTCTGGGAATCCGGTGAGTTGCAAGGACTGATAGACATCGCCACATTCATCAAGAAATCTGGTGGTGATGCGAGAATACTAGAAGAGAGATTCGTGTTTTGAATGGGCCCGGAGGGATTTGAACCCTCGACCGTCGAGTTAAGAGCTCGCTGCTCTAACCATGCTTTGCCGGAATTTTATTCCTTGAGCTACGGGCCCCCTAAGAAATAGTTTGTCTCCAGCTTTAAATTAATTCTAACTGGTTTTCGTCTTCAGCTTTGACAGAAGATATGTGACAAATATCGAGAATATGGTTATAGCAATCGCCGTATAACCTTTTACTATCAAATTGCCCTTCTCGGGGAAAAATACAAATATCGCCTCCTTCAGAGCCTCGTTCCAGCTCAGCGCCGCTACAACACCGAAAGCAGAGACAATCAAAGTGACAAAGTTGTCCTTGAAAACCCTCCGGAACTCCTGCAGCTCCCTACCTATAGTCAGACCCCTACTCTGGTTCTTCCAATCGGGTTTTGTAATCCCAGAAACCACTCCCTTGAACCTTCTGACAACCATAAAACCAGAAAATATCTATGGTGATTCCCCAATAAAAAGTTTTTCTTTGCTGCACACCAATTCCGATTATGAACCTTCTGAATTCTCTGGTTGGCATACTCGTGCTAGCAATCCTGGTCACGATAGGATACAAGGTAGCACAGGTCGTTATAGAACTGAATTCCCCTATAGTTCCTAAAACAAACACGGCGAAATTGGTAATCACTGAACAGCAAACATCGTCAATAGGTCTGAGGTGGAATCATTTTCCATTGACAGTCTATATCCATGACAGTTTTATCAGGCAGAAAAATCCAGAATATGTGGCAGATGTGATAAAGGCCTTGGACATGTGGGAAGAGGCAGGCATTGCATCATTTTCAGTTGTTTACAATCCAGTATCGGACATAGCCGTCGAATGGGCGCCGAGCCTGAAGGAAAAGTCAACAGACGCCCTGGGAAACGCGGACATAAAATTCTTCAGCATAAGCCAGTTCGGCATAGTCCAGAACGCAAAAATCCAACTTCTGACCAGATCAGATTCACGCGAATTGAACTCGAACGACATGGTTAACTTGGCTCTGCACGAGATTGGACACGCTCTCGGACTGCAGCATACGAACGAGGATGACATAATGAATCCCGTGCTGGTCATACCGTCGAAGTCTGTTAAAGAAATCTCAGCGAATAACATCAACGATTTAAGAGAGCTTTATGAATTGCCGGCAAAGCCGGATTTGAAAATAACAGGGGTGAATGCGACAAAATTCTCGTTTTCACGCCTCGGGAGGGATTACTTTTATCTTAACGTATCAGTCAGCCTGCAGAACATCGGCCTTGTGGACGCGGAAAATTTCAGAATAAGATTAAGCGCTGACGATTCAACTGTCAACGAAGAAACGATACAAAAGCTTGAACTTGGAAATGCTCTCAACATATTTCAGGGGAATTTGAAAATCGACAGGAATTTCAATTATGTTAGAATAACTGTCGACCCGAGTAACAGCATAGACGAGTTGAATGAAACCAATAACCTAGCCGAAGTTGTTGTCTAATTTCATTGAATCCGTCTAAATGCAAATGTCGCCACAATGATCATGAACAAGCTGAAGGCCGCGAGCACAGAGACATCAACCAATAAAGCGTGCTGATGTAAACCTAAAAGAGAACCCCTCAGTCCGTCAACACCGTACATCAAAGGATCTGCATAAGATATCGCCTGCATCCATGCGGGAGCATTTTCCAACGGAAAGAACGCGCCTGAAAGGAAAAACAACGGCATTACCATCATGCTCATCACAACTTGGAATCCTTCCATATTAGTCAGTTTGGATGCCAGCACAAGACCTATTGAAACAAAAGAAAATGAAATCAGTGTCATGAACGATATAGTTTTCAACAACGCAAATACACTCAAACCGCTCAATGGGACACCGTTGAACGCTACAGCTATGGCTAGAAATATCAACGCGCTGATTAACGAAACTGTCGTGCTTCCGACGATTTTTCCAATTACAATGCTTGTTCTAGAGACAGGCGACACGAGGATCTCCTTTAAAAACCCGAATTGCTTTTCCCATATCACAGAAACTGCAGAAAATATCGAAGTGAACAAAAGAGACATCCCAATTATCCCAGGTGTCATGAAGTTCAGATAGCTGAATCGCACGTCCGGTATAACAAAACTTGAGTTTAATCCAACACCCATTATTGCGAACCAAATAAACGGCATCATTAGGTTTCCTATTATTCTAGGTTTGGCTCTGAAGAAGCGTTTGAGTTCCCTCAACCATATCGTGTATACCGCACTAGTATCCGTCATCTCCATCCTACCTTCACCATTTGCCTCATCAATTCCTTTCCATCCCCGTCAGCATCTCTTATTGTCCTCCCTGTATAGTGAATGAATACATCTTCTAGGCTTGGCCTTTTCAAAACAACCGAGTCCACGACAATTCCGTTCTTGTTGGCGATTTGGATTATCAGTGGTATCATTCTGCTGCCGTTATCGGAAATTATATTCAGTGTCTTGTCGAACATCTTTACTTCTTTTATATCGTCTACAGATTTCAGCAGGTTTCCAAGTTCTCCTGCCTGTGGCGAAATCAAATTGATCACATCGCCACCTAAAATCTCTTTTAATTTTTCTGGCGTATCCAAAGCCATTATTTTGCCGTGGTCGATTATGGCTATCCTGTTGCAAAGAAAATCGGCCTCTTCCATATAATGGGTTGTCAAAATCATCGTTATCTTTTCTTCTTGGTTGATTTTTTTTATGTATTCCCAAAGTCTTCTTCTTGTCTGCGGATCCAGTCCCAAAGTCGGTTCGTCGAGAAACAAAACTTTCGGGCTATGCATCAATCCCCTTGCTATTTCCAGTCTTCTTTTCATCCCGCCTGAATAAGTCTTTACAAGCTTGTCAGCCTTGTCACCCAGTTCAACAAGTTTCAATACATCCTCAACCCTTTCTTTCCTGTATTCTTTATTCATCCCGTACAGGCGGCCGTGGAAATCAAGGTTCTCTTTCCCTGTCAGCTCATCGTCAAGACTTGGATCCTGGAAAACTATGCCAATAGCCTTTCTTACAGAGTCCTTTTCTTTAGTTATGTCATGCTTCCAAACTGTTGCATTGCCTGATGTGGGTTTCAGAATAGTTGCCAGCATTGAAATTAAGGTTGTCTTGCCTGCACCGTTCGGCCCAAGCAGACCAAAGATTTCCCCTTCGCTAATTTCCAACTTTATTTTCTCTACTGCAGTAAACCCGTTAAACTTTCTTGTCAAATCCACAATCTCGATCGCATTCATTTTTCCGCCATTCAAAACTCATCAATTAAAGATTTAAGGCGAGAAAATCCCAAAAAAAGTTCTGACAAATCTCTTTTTTGCAATATCAAGCACTCTTCTGCCAACAGGCGTCAGACCATAAATTATTGTCTTTCCGGACTTTTTCTCTTTGATTAAACCCTCTTTGTTTAGCATTCTAAGAGCAGGATATATTGTACCCGGACTGGGTTTGTCACCCTTTCTTTTTTCTATCTCCCCTGCAATTTCCTGACCATGCATTGCCTTTTTCGATAGCAAAAACAATATCAGAAATGAAAGCATTCCTCTCATGTCACAGCAGTAATCTCTTCTCATGATACATATTGGACGTCCGATATATTTAAATACTTGCCCATGCAATATATCGTATGCCCGATATAAAGGAGGTGGCATTATAATGTGCGGATATGGAGAATTTGGAAATAGGGGCTTCCTTACAAAGGAGGAAAGAGTAGAGCTACTTAAGGAATACAAAGAAGGTCTAGAAAAGGAAGCCAAAGGTGTGAGCGAGAGGATCAAAGAATTAGAGAAGAACAACTGATCCTCTTCTCTTTCTTTTTGGTGAAAATATGGAATGGGACAAATTAGCGGATAACAAGTCGATTGAAAGGACTGTAGCAGCGTTGAAACCCAATGGTATAGATGCGTTTGTTGTCAAGGATGGTGAAGAAGCTAAAGAAAAAGTTTTAGACATTCTTCCTAAAGGTTCGGAAGTTATGAGCATGTCATCAACTACCCTTGATACCATCAATCTTTCAAAAGAAATATCGGAATCTGGAAAATTCAATTCTATTCGCAAGAAATTAATGTCCATGAATAGAGACACACAAGGATCAGAAATGAGAAAGCTAGGAGCCGCACCAGAATGGGCTATTGGTAGTGCACATGCTGTCACAGAAGATGGTAAAGTATTGATTGCATCGGCTTCAGGAAGCCAGTTGCCAGCATATGCATATGGTTCCAGTCATGTCGTATGGGTTGTCGGCACGCAAAAAATAGTAAAAAATCTTGACGAAGGAATCAAAAGGATTTATGAATACACTTTCCCATTGGAAGATGAAAGGGCAAAAAAAGCTTACGGTGTTGGTAGCGGGGTTAACAAGATTTTGATTGTCAATAAAGAGAAGATAGCAGGAAGAATTACAATAATTTTTGTCAAGGAAAAACTTGGGTTTTAGTGATGTTATGAATTATTCAGATGGGTTGGAAAAAACAAATGATGCATCAGAACTTTTTGAAATTGTCAAGAATGTAGTGAGAGAATTTCTAGGCAAGGAACGTTCAGGACTTATGCTGGGCATATCAGAACTTGGAGGGCAACCGGGGGCTTTCATCGGTGCATTCCATCCAATTGGTTCGAATCTTATTGTAATAAACAAATCTCCATTAAAAATAATAGAAAATACGAGACCTGAATATTACAAATATTATATTTTTCATCTGCTTCTGCACGAATATCTTCATACCATTGGGATACTGGATGAGAGGTATGATCGTTACGTTACCAACTTTATCAGCGAAAGTGCATTTGGAATAAATCATCCTGTTGCTGTTATTTCTCGCGATATGACAAGGTTATTTCCTGAAGTCATTTATGCCAGCTTGGGATGGACACCCAAAAGCATGTCAAAGATAGAAATTGTGGAAAATTTTGATAGCAACAATTTGAGCTATATCGGATAATATTATTTCTTTTTCTCTTTGAAATTTAGCGCTGCTGAATTGATGCAAAATCTCTGTCCAGTTGACTGTGGGCCGTCACCGAATACATGGCCCAAATGACCACCGCATTTTTTGCACAGAACTTCGGTTCTTTGCATGAGCAAACTGCTATCAGGTTTCATTTGGACGTTACCTTTCTTTGCAGGCATCCAGAAGCTCGGCCAGCCTGTGCCTGAGTCGTATTTTGCATCCGATGAAAATAATTCAGCCCCGCAACCAGCACAAATGTACATGCCTTTTTCCTTATTTTTGTAATATTTTCCAGTAAAAGCCGCTTCAGTTCCCTTCTCACGAAGGATGCGATACTCCTCTGGAGATAGGCACGTTTTCCATTGTGATTCTGATTTAGGGATTTTCGATTTCATGATAATTAAATGGGCCCAGTGGGATTTGAACCCACGACCCATTCACCGTAACTTTCACGTGTTACTCTGGTGTCTTCCACTGGTATCAACGTGCTTTTACTCAATGATAAAAGCCAGGTGCTTTTGGCTGTTGTTTATCGTCATCTACCATGCTGAGCTATGGGCCCTAATTAGATGTAATATATTACCTATTTAATTTTACCGATAAGTGTCTTATAGAATCACATACAGCTTTAGGTATATAATATTGCCTTCTCACAGAATCTCCGTACGGTGTTTTTACCCTAGACGTATTCCCCTTAAAACCAAAATGTTTTGACAGATATTTCATTATAGCAATATTTTTATATTGAACCAAGATTGCTGAATTTCCCTTTTTACATCCGTCACCATCTATAAGTCCAGCCAAAAACGGATGCGCATCTTTTGGTATGAATTGTTTATTTTTTGTTGGTAATACCTCAAATAATACTTTAGAAAAAAGTCTTACAATAATCATATTACCTTGATTAATAAC
>CAYXOT010000017.1:0-8143 GCA_964466985.1 uncultured archaeon | reverse complement strand
TCGGTCGGCAGCGTCAGATGTGTATAAGAGACAGCTTCATAGGCGGATTTGGTGGAATTTTGTTACATAACACGACCTTAACAAAGGCGTTAACGGGCAAACTAACTCTCACACATTCTGAAGAGCTGAAGCGAGGAATAACAATAAGGCTGGGCTACGCGGATGCTACAATCCACAGATGTACCAGCTGCGGAAAATGCAATCCAAGTAAAAAATGTGTTTATTGCTTTTCTGATGCAGAGCCGGTGCGAACGATTAGCTTTATTGATGCGCCCGGGCATGAGACATTGATGGCAACGGTTCTGACTGGCGCAAGCCTGATGGACGGCGCGATACTCATCATAGCCGCAAACGAGAAGTGCCCGCAGCCGCAGACAAGAGAGCATCTTACGGCATTGGAAGTTGTCGGAATCAGAAATGTAATCATAGTCCAAAGCAAAATCGACTTGGTGACCAAAGAGCAGGCTTTGGAGAATTACAACCAGATAAAGGAGTTCGTTAAAGGAAGCATACTGGAAAATGCACCTGTCATTCCCGTGTCAGCACGATATAACATTAACATCAATGTTCTGCTGGAGACGATTCAGGATTTGATGCCTACGCCTGAAAGAAGGCTGGATGATAATCCTCTGATGTATGTCGCGCGTTCTTTTGACATCAATAAACCAGGCACCAAACCCGACAACTTGAACGGCGGCATAATCGGTGGTTCTGTCGTGCAAGGCAGGTTCAAGGTTGGCGATGAGATCGAAATCAAACCCGGAGCTCTGAGGAAAAATTCCTATGAGCCTTTAAAGACAACCATAAACGGCTTGGAAAAAGGCAAGCTGGGCTTGGCAGAAGCAGGAGCCGGCGGACTTGTGGGCATGATGACGGAACTTGACCCCTCATTGACTAAATCTGATGGTCTTGTTGGCAATGTAGCCGGTCTCCCAGGAAAATTACCAGACGCAATGAGTAGTTTGAATCTTGAATTGCATCTGCTTGAAAGAGTAGTGGGTGCAAAAGAGCTTTCGTCCGTTGAACCCATCAAACCGAATGAGACATTGCTCATAAATACAGGCACAAGCAGATCGGTTGGGTCAGTGGCTTCTATAAAGAAAGGCGCGATTCAAGTAAATCTTAAAATCCCTGTTTGCACCGACAAAAACAACAGGGTTGTTATTTCAAGACAAGTTCAGGGGAGATGGAGGCTGGTTGGATACGGAGTTATAAAATGATTTAATCTGGTGTGCATTTGCCATTTCTGCATGACCATCTGCCCGCTCCACAAAAAGAGCAATCAAGACTATTGCCTCTGCAATCTTGCTCGCGGTCGCCGCAAACGCTTCCCGAAGATGGTTGGTCGGGTGCTGGACGAGCCGGTGATGGCGGTACTGTTGCCGGGCTTGAACCTACCAAGTTGCTGCATTTTTCATACGAGCTAGGTATAGACTTGCATTCTTCAGTTTGACTTGTGAAAGTGGAATAAGCCTCATCACCACTCTTTCCTATGCAGAATTGCAGAAATTTATTCTCACAAATGGTGATTGCACTCTGCCCGGCGAACTTACCGCCGCTGGATGCAAACCAATATCCCACAAGGCCTATTACAGATACCCCGAGAATCAAAGCAATTATATACGGTACCGCGACAGCCTTTTTCATAAATCTAATATGAATCTGGAATAAAATTAAGGAAAGTTTAAGGGCATCTTTCCCTTATCTGCACACCGTTCGAAGGTCCTATCCATCTGTATGAATGAAAAGCCCCAGCTGTACACCCGCTCGCAGGTCTTGTTACCGTTGAACCGGCTGCGATGTCGACAGCGGTAGGATCTGTTGTGCAAGATTCACTATCAGATACAACAGACTGCTCAGCAGCCCTTATTGTATCCGGACCATCATTTCTCAAGACTATGCTCAAAGTTCCTGTTGGCGAGCCAGTGCAAAAAGCATCGACGACGCTTATGATTCTCTGTTTGCTTGTGAAAACGCCAGAAATATAAAGATAAGCCGTTCCAGCCAAAGCTATTGTAATCATCAGCATGAGAATCGTCGCAATGACAGTCGAGACACCCTTCATTTATGAACAACCTTTATAAGTATTTTGATATTCTTCCATATAAGCATTTGCTTTTATCAGAAATTCACCCGCCACAGTTGACGGCTGCTACAATTGTTCTTCCTGCTGGTGGTGTCACTCTGTAAACACAAGTTGCCGGAGTTCCAGCCGTAGCGCACCCAGTAGCTCCCGCAGCAGGGTCTTCCCCGTCAATTAACATAACCGTTCCACCTGGTTGAACGGCGTCGCTATTCCCGGACACTTTCATTGTGGCCCCACCGGAAGTTCTTACAATAATTACACTCCCACAAGGGCCCGAGCCGCCATTACAAAGCCCGTTGCTATATTGCGCGGGATTGGTTCCGATATTTCTAAACAGTACAGTCGCATTCACGCCATTTATGCAAAATGCGTCTGCAAGCTCAAACCCCTGAGTCTGCTGTGTCAGCGCCCCAGATATAAAAATATAAGCAGTTCCAGAAATAGCCAGCGTAATCATCAGCATCAATATAGTGGCAATAATCTCGGATACGCCTTTCATTCTACCCAATCATAATTCGATTCCTTTCAATATAAGTATATTTATTAGCTGAAACAAATTTTATTATATGCCAGTTACAGTTACAGCGGATGCAAACACATTTCTAATCCTGTCCAATCTTGCTCTTGCAACTGGAATCCTATATCTTCTTCTGGCCCACCATAATGAAACGCATAAAAAGAACCGCAAAAGATAATGTTTCTATGAGAGTCCTGCTGGATACAAATTTCCTAATCGATGCGGTCAGGTTCAAGATTGACCTCGAAGAACTGACTGATCTGATAGGCAAACCAGAGACAGCCACATTAAGTTCTGTAAAAAAAGAACTGACAAGAATATCACAAGGAAAAACAAAGGTCGGCGGCTATGCAAAAGCAGCGCTTGAATTTATCGAGAAAAATAACGTCAGAATCGTCCCCTCAAACGAACGGCCGGATACAGCCATGCCAAAGCTTGCCGGCGAAAACACAATAATCGCAACTAACGATACCGAACTGAGAAAACGGCTAAAAGCCCTCGGCAAGAAAACTATTTATTTAAAGGGGAAAAAACATTTAGCTATAGGTTAGATCGAATGGTTGTATTATTCGGCTTTATCGCTAGCATATTGGCGCTGCTCTACTCCATATATCTCATTTTCAACATCACTTCAAAGCCGGCTGGAAGCAAGCAGATGGTTGAAATTTCCGAAGCTATTAAGAACGGTGCAAACACGTACCTATTCCGACAGTACAAAACTTTGATTCCAATTGTTATCGTCTTATCTATAGTCCTGTATTTCTTTTTTGGCTGGATTACTGTAGGAGCATTTTTGCTAGGAGCCGTATTATCAGGGCTTGCAGGCTACATAGGAATGAACATTTCTGTTAGGGCGAATGTAAGAACAGCTGAAGCTGCGAAATCTGGATTAAAAAATGCCTTGGATGTCGCTTTTAGAGGAGGGGCTGTTACAGGATTAGTTGTCGCAGGGTTAGCTCTATTAGGTGTAACAACGCTTTTCTATTTCACACAAAATGTTGCTCTGACTATAGGATTCGGCTTTGGCGCGAGCTTGATAAGTTTGTTCATGCGAGTTGGTGGTGGTATATTCACCAAGGCTGCGGATGTCGGAGCTGATTTGGTTGGAAAGATTGAAAAAGGGATACCAGAAGATGATCCGAGGAATCCTGCGGTAATTGCTGACAATGTGGGCGATTGTGTGGGGGATTGTGCTGGTATGGCTGCAGATTTATTTGAATCTTACGCCATTACTTTGATTGCTGCTATGCTTTTAGGGCTAGCCGTAGGAACTAATGCAGTTTTATTTCCGCTTACTATCGGTGCAGCAGCAATTGTGGCTTCTGTTGTGGGGACATTCTTTGTTAAGCTTGACAGAAACCAAAATATTTGGAATGCACTATACAAAGGAGTGATTGCAACTACAATTATTTCTGCAATCCTATTCTACCTTATATCAGATTTTCTATTTCAGAACTTGAACATATTTTATGCCGCACTTGTAGGACTAGCTGTAACGTTGATTATTAGCTATATAACTGAATTCTACACAGCACGTGATAAGAAACCAGTTAGAGAAGTAGCAGAAGCTGGAAAAGGCGGAGGGGCAGTTAATGTAATAGCTGGGTTGGCTTTAGGATTTAGAAGCTCTTTCCCTGTAGCAGTTTCAATAGCAGCTGGAATCTTTCTTGCATACTACTTTAGTGGCCTGTACGGCATTGCTATTGCCGCTTTAGGCATGCTGTCTGTAACAGGAATAATCGTGGCAGTAGATTCTTATGGGCCGATTACCGATAATGCAGGTGGTATAGCTGAGATGTCAAAATTACCACCAAAAACAAGAAAAGTGACAGATGCATTAGATGCAGTAGGTAACACAACTAAGGCAGTAACAAAAGGATTTGCAATTGGCTCTGCGGCATTAGCGGCTTTAACTTTGTTTGTTGCTTATTCAGATGCCGCCAAATTACAAGTAATAGATCTTCTGAAACCTAATGTTGTCATCGGTTTAATTTTAGGCGGGGCGATACCATTTTTGTTCTCGTCTCTATTAATGAGGTCTACAGGAAAAGCGGCTTTTGCTGTTGTCGAGGAAGTCAGAAGACAATTTAGAGAAATCAAGGGAATAATGCAAGGTAAAGCAACACCCGACTATGCAAAATGTGTTGATATTACAACTCGAGCAGCATTAAGAGGCTTTGTTTTACCAGGATTACTCGCGGTTATAACACCTCTTATAATAGGATTTCTATTGGGTGCTGAAGCTTTGGGTGGTATGCTCGCTGGAAGTATCGTGACAGGATTTTTGTTAGCGATTATGTTTTCCTCGAGTGGCGGTGCATGGGATAACGCAAAAAAATATGTTGAAGCAGGAAATTTAGGGGGTAAAGGATCGGATGTTCATAAAAGTACTGTAACAGGAGATACTGTGGGAGACATCGCAAAGGATGTAGTCGCAGTGGCTCAGAATCCGTTAATAAAAGTAATTAACCTCATTAGTTTATTATTTGCAGGATTAATTGTCACTTATGCTTTGATTTAATCTACTTTCTTTAATCCCTTTTCTTAATTCTAAAATTTCGTCTTTAACTTCTACCCATTTTTTAGTACTATTGTTTAAGACTAGATTCATTTTTGCTATCTTTTCCTTATGGCAACTTAATGGTAAAAGAATTTGCGCTAATCTAATCACATCAGATTTACGATACATCATTAATGAATAAAAGTCCTTACTATATTTTGTACCTTGTTTGTTGCTTGTTCCAGCCTTTGCTCGTAGGTACAGATGAGTTCTAAAGCCTAATTCATTCAACTTATGTTTTGACTGTTCCAAAATTCTTTTGTCCATTGAAGATATTTTAAATACAAATCTTACAAATTTTTCATGGCTTTTCAATACTACCCAACTACCTTCTGCATCCACATATGCTCCTAAAAATGAGAAGAATAAATCTTCGTCATCTAAAATCCAATCTGGTATTTCTTGTGGTTTTTCTAAGAGAAAATTGAAAGTATGATTTAGATCAGAATAAACAAACCATTGCCATGAATTAAAGCCTTTGTTGAAGAATTTATAGATACCAACATTAGAATATTTATCAAACACGTCTTTCATCATTTCGAGAAATGCAGGATGTGTAGTTGTCGACTGAACTCTGATTATTTTATGTTGTCTCTTTGAATGTACATCACCAGCTCTTAAACCAAGCATGTAAGCCTTTTCTTTCAAATCACCAGAAAATGATGTTTTAGAATATTTTGTAAGAGCTTCTGACAGGCTTCTCATTGGTATGTTAAATTTCTCTAACCTTTTTCGTATGAATCTATGATCAAATCCAAGCGTGTAACCTATTCGCAAACTAGAGAAACGTTTATCCAGATACAAGTGTTCTAGCAGAGCCTTTGGTATAATTATCTTTTCTTCATTACTTGGTCTTCTTGGTACACCAAATCTTTTCATATATTTAAGAACCAAGGTTGATGACAACCCGAAATTTTTAGCTATTTCATTCATGTTCAATCTTTTCTTCCAGTAGAGGTCTTCTAGCATTTCTTTAGTAAAGTTAATTTTCGGTAGTTGTATAGGTTTTCTATTCTCACGTGAAATATTGAATTTCTTCATGTTGTACAAAATTGTACCTGCATTTACACTAAATATTTTAGCGATTTTACCTAAAGACAGTTTCTTTCTCCAATAAAGGTTTTCTAAAGTTTCTTTATCCACGTTGAGTTTTCTTCCGTGAGGAGGATTACGTTTTATATTAAATCTCTTCATATAGTGGAGAATAAGTGTAGAATTTCTACTAAATTTTTTAGCAATCTTGTTAAGTGACAACCCTTCTTCCCAGTAAAGCTTTCTCAACACTTCTGGATTTTGGTATTCTTTCAGTTTACTCACCTTATAACTTCTATTGTATACTAATTAGTCTTAGTACTATATAAAGCTAACGGAGGTTCATTTCCTTATAGAAAATGTCTAGCTCGACATTCGTAATGCTTAAATTCTTTACTGTCGTCTAATTAAGTATGGCTAGCTCAACATTGACAATTGCTCCAAATGAAGTTGTCGAGGCGATATCAAAATACGCGATACGTCCGAAGGAACCAGAGTTTCTACGAGTTCATTTAGGAGACGGTCGTAAAGCTAGTGTACATCCTTATCCTTTAAGAGTTTCGCGTGAAATACGAACAGGAGATAGAAATTATACACAATCCGAGGGACTGGTCTATGGGCTGACTTCCGACGAAGAATTCGGTGTACTTGATTTGCTGTCTACAGATGAGCTGCCTTTGAGGCATGTCAAACTCGCCGAAAACAAGGCGGCAGCTTATTCTGATGAAGGCAGACCTTACAAGGAGAATGTGCTTGCTCCATACTGGACACGAACAGGGCAATTTATTTGGTTGAGGAATGATAACGCTCTTAGGAAAGCTTTGGCACTCCCTGTAGGAAGTTCTGATGACTCGACGGGACTATTGGTGACTAGAGACAGAAAGTCACCGAGCGGTTATGCATCTAGACAAATTACCGTCCCTACTAAAACTGGTTATTTCGTTGCGATTCCAGATGACATACCCTCTGATGTCGATATACTCTCAGCAAGACCTAATGTCAAGGAAATAGTATATTGGAATGGTAATTATCCAGATGAAAATGGTTTATCTGCTGTCGGGTGCGGCTGGAGCTCGGGCGTTGAGGGGCTCGACGCGGTTGCGTACTGGCCGTTGGTCAGGCTCGACTTCGGCGTGCTGGGTATAGGAACGGACGCCCCACTTAATAAATAAGGACATGCAATTTCTACTTGTCCTGGCGATGAGCCTGGACTACACGCTGACATATAGCGCATTAGGGCTTTTTCCGTTTAGCCATGAAATACAGAGGCGACAGATAGTAGCAATGATGAATGAGCAGATGTGACTAGTGTGAAACCTGAAGCTTCAGTGGCGGGTTGGTATGTCGGCTACTCTAAATCTGCTGTCAGGTGCAACTGGAACTCTGACGATAGCAAATGCCGTAAAGAGAGGCTCAACGCGAATGGCAACTGCCAGCGTAAATGCGAACAGGCCGTTGAACAGGAAATGTCATCACCTGAACGACAACGGCGTGCTGAATAATCTAGGCTCATCACAGGATTCCTTATGAAAACATACAATAACCTGTTCGGCAAATTATGCTCACTGGAGAATCTTAGAGCGGCTTTCAACAAAGCCAAAAGGGGTAAAGGTGGTAAATGGTACGTTCAAGAGTTTGAACACAACTTGGATAATGAACTGACAAAACTCAAATTAGAATTAGAAACCCAAACTTACAAACCACAATTATTAAAGCGATTCATCATAAGAGATCCTAAAACAAGAGTTATTCATGCATCAGCATTCAGAGACAGAGTCGTCCACCATGCCACATGCAATCTAATAGAGCCCATATTCGATAAGACATTTATTTTCGACAGTTATGCAAGCAGAAAAAACAAGGGAGTTCATGCAGGGTTGAAGAGATTCGACAAGTTCGAACGCCAAGTCACATACAATGGAAAACTATTGAAGACAGCTAAAGACAG
>CAYXOT010000016.1:0-8242 GCA_964466985.1 uncultured archaeon | reverse complement strand
TGCCCGACAAAGCACATAGCATGACAAAGTTGGGGAGCGTAGCGACCGTACCCACGAAGTGGGCAACTTTGGCGAGCTATGTGCTAGGGCGCAAATCTTGCGCGGGCTGGCGTCATTTCTTGTGGGAAAGTAACAATGGATGGTTGGGCAGTGGGAAGATAAGCCAGCCCGCACAAAGCAAGTTTTATGCCCGACAAAGCACATAGCTGACAAAGTTTGGGAGCGTAGCGACCGTACCCACGAAGTGGGCAACTTTGGCGGGCTATGTGCTAGGGCGTAAAACTTGCGCGGGCTGGCGCCAGGGAGGGAAGTGGTAAAGTAGCCATCTAGTGAGACAAATCTAAGCAAATAAAAAACAGTAAGGCAGCGAGCGTGACCCGAGGCGATGCAGTTATTGCGGCTGGAGAGGCATCAAAAATTTAAAGTAAAAAAAACTTGACTCTGTACTTTACTACAAGGTTTATAATATCTACAAAGCAATATTTACAAAAAGAAAGACTATGAAAACTCTCACCATAGGCCAATTAGCTAAGAAAACGACCGTAAATAGAGAGACAATTCGCTATTATGAGCGAATATATCTACTTCCAGAGCCATACAGAGCAATCTCTGGCTATAGACAATATTCTAACAATGATGTGGCTCGGCTTCAGTTTATCAAAAATGCCAAACAATTAGGACTTACATTAAAAGAAATTTCCGAAATGCTCCTTTTACGGACAAGAGAAAATAGTACCTGTGGAGATATCAAAGACCGCATTGATAACAAAATATCCAATATAGAGGAAAAAATACAATCTTTGCAAGCTATAAAAAAGGCTCTTATAAAGCTAAAATACCGTTGTCAAAAAAAGAATGCTCCTAGCAGGGAATGTCCAATATTAAAGTTTTTAGATACAAGACCATAGAACTCAATAGCGTTAGGTTTAAACTATAGCGGAAAGGAAAATATTTATGAAAATATGGCTATCAATTGTGGGAATACTCATAATAGGAGCTGCGGGGTTATATCTTTATCTTAATCACTCTCGCAAAACAGAGCAAAAGATTATATGTGCAGACTGTAAGCAAGAGCCGTGTATCTGTAAGCAGGTTAACCAAATTAAAGAGTATAAAGATCATTTTTTTTCTTCCCTAGTAGAAGGGAAAAAGGAGGCTATGTGGCTAAATAAGTCCCTTGTGGTGAAAATAGGGATGTCTGGGTGATTTGGATGTGCGGAAATGGATGCCGTGATGCACTCCAAAGAACTCCAGGAAATTCTAAATCGTTTTGTAGTTGTTAAACTAGATATAATGTCCCATGAAACCAAAGAATTACAAGTAAAGGCAGTCCCTGTACTCATATTTTTTTCTTCTTTGGGAAACGAAATTTCTCGCCAAGAAGGATCTATGTCTACAAGTCAGTTATCAAATTTGCTTAATAAATTTTTGTCTAAGCAGTAGGTCAGCATCTAACAATACCTTGCAATTGACCTCTAATAGCTTGATAGGCTAGATATTACCAACTAGTTTTTCTAATTCCGATTTGTTAAGTGAGCGAGGTCAGTCCTCGCCAAATTACAAGTATCGTTACTGAAAGGAGTATATCATGTATAAAAGAAAGTGGCTATGGACCGCTTTGTTGACATTACCTCTTGCGGTTGGTTTAGTTTATGGACATGTAATCATAATAAACAGCAAACCTCAACAGGGTAATGGTTACATCTGTCCTCTGACTGGGGAAAAGTTGCCATGCCCTGAGTGCTGCCCGTTAAACAAGCAGAAGTAACATTTTTTAAAGGCCCAGTGATTGAACGTCGCTGGGTCGCTTAATAAGTTGCAAGATAGAAATATCATTTTTCTCTCTGTAAACTTTCTGCGTAATAAAAATCGCTATATAAATTTTCTACGGGTCAATTTTCGGCCTTTTCTTTGGCCTGTGAGCACAGAAATGATTGACTTACAGGCCGTAAGTAGACTACGCGTTTAGCTTGCCAGTTGGGTAATGTAAAACGGCCTTTACAACATTTCTCTTTTTCTACTGAGAGAGAAACTGCAAAAAAATGCTCTGCGAACTTTATAAAGTAAGGTTCGTAGAGTATCATATATCTTAGCACTCCTCGCCTGCCAGAGCAAGCCTTTTATTCCAGCTTTATCTTGGCAATTTCTTCTAGGCTAAGGCTGGTTATCTTTGCAATAAGAGCAACGTCCAAACCCTCTTTTAACATATTTATAGCAATGGTCTTCTTTGTCTTTTCAGCTTCTTCTTTCCAAAGCTCCTGCATAATCGGAACTTCCAATAACGCTTGCCTAAATTCTTCCAACTGGCTTCCTATCATAGCTAAAACCTCCTTTTGAGACAGTTTAAGCAATCTACTCAATATCAAGACAGTGATAGCTTTCAAAAGCTTATCATCTCTAACAATATTTATCACGCGGTCTTGATAGCTAATATCTACCTTGACCACAAACGGAGCCAAAAAGCGATACTTCTTTAAAATCCCTTCTATGTCCTGAAAACTTACTATAGGAAACAAAAAATGATTGATTTGATTTCCTAAACTTACCTCGTAACAACCTTGGTAAGACCCTTTTTCCAAAAGCAAAACTACGCTGATAACTTGATATTCGTAATTCAAAGCTTTGGTAATAATCCCGTTTCTGGTAAACACTCTGGATGGAATCCAACCTCTCCAAGAGCTATAAGGCTCTATATTCAACAGTTTCACAATTCCTTGCTCTTCGACCCAAAAATTTATATCCGCAGTTTGCGATTCTATAACCACCTTCTCTTGTTCATACTTGCCACAAAGCTGGATTTCTTTATCAGGAAAGAGAAACTTCACCAGTTCGTTTGGATAGTAGTCTCCAATTATCTTGAAAAGTTTATCCCATAAATGGTCTTCCAAGCTTATCTCCTCCAAATTAACAACGAAATTGAATCTCAGCACCACAGGAAGGACATTGTAGCGATTTCCTCTCTTGACTTAATGCTTCTTTAGAAATAACTCTAAGATATGGCCTAACCGCTTTTTCATAAGCTTCCTGGATTCTTTTAGCTCCCAAAGCGTCTGCCTCCAAACCAAAAGTTTCTCCAACTATACCTCCAGTAATTTTTAACCAGTTATTGGTGGACGCTCCCTTCTTGAGCTTATACTTACATGCCTCCACTAATTCATTAGGAAGCTCCTTATGATTAACTAAAGAATGAATAGAAACCACATCAACACCAAAATCTTTAAACTGCTGAGCAAACTCACGTTCAATCCAGTATCCACTTGGATCATAGTCAACTATGCTAAACAATCTAATAGGCTCCTTAATGCCAAGCTTTACTATCTCACTTATTAGAAACTCAGTGGTCAAATAGGAAGGAAAGCCACCCAGAGCAATGCCTGTGGTATCATAATGCAAAGCTAAACGCCTCACTAAGCCAAAAAGCCCATCTTTCTCCACAAATAGAATCAAATGGCCGTTAGCTTTTCCTATCACTCTGGCATGTTTACGCTCATCTATAAAACCAAAGTCAGCATACTTAAACAGCCTAAACTTAGTTACCATCTCTACAAAGGTATCATAGACTAAATCTGTATATTTTGTACCAGTGAGTTTAAAGCCCAAACGAGAGAGCACTAGTTTCACACTTTGGTACCAGAAGGAGCGAATATTGCCATCAATAAGAGACATTTTTCCCTGCTTTATAAAAGTATAAGTCTGCCAAATAAGGTTTCTAAGCAAAAAAGTAACATTAACTTTAGTGCCTTTCTTAAAGGAAAAATGCTCTAGCAACTCCTTTCTGCTCATTTGGCGAATGTCTTTAGCGAAATCTTTGATTCCTTCTTGCTTGAGAATACTGAGAATTTCAGATGTCATCTGTTTCCTTTCCATCAAAAAATAAACACAGGAGAAGGAGAGGGAGGGGATTTTTCCTTATCGAAAACAAAGTTATCGGAAGTTAGCATACATATTGTCCTCTCTAAAAAATGGGTATTGTTCCAGGTATGTTCCAGGTATGTTCCGGGTAAAATTTATGTACCTGGAACAATAGAACCATTGTAAAATATAGCTTAGATAATTTTGTTCCGGGTGATCCAGGTACTTTCCTATTATTATTATTTTTATATAAAAATTTTTTTTCTTTTTTTTTTTCCCCCTCTGTGTTTTTTTCTACGCGCTAAATAGAAAAGTACCTAGCACACCCGGAACACTTCCAGCTCATCCAGTATTTTCAAGCCCTAGATTGTTCCAGGTACATTCAAAGTACCCGGAACATACCCGGAACAAAAAGAGAGTAGTTGCTTTCTATATTAATAATTTCAAGCCTTTCGTTTGTTCCAGGTACCTGGAACATACTTGGAATAGAAAGAGAGTAGTTGCTTTCTATATTAATAATTTCAAGCCTTTCGTTTGTTCCAGGTACTTTTATGACGTGAAAGCTACCCCCAGGTAAATCCATATCATTTTGCCATCAGGGGTTCTTTTTCTTCTATGTTCAAAGCCAAACCTTTTCACCTCTCTACCGAGCTTATTTTCCGCTAGCACTTCATAGCCCTTTTCTCTGCACCACTCAACATATTTTTGCCGGAACACTTGTGCTCCTACCCAAAAAACAGGTTCGCCTCTTTCATTGAAGCTTTTATTTACTACACAACATTCCTCAATGAATTGTCGTAGAGGATTAGCCGCCATCTCAAACTCTTGCTTGGTGGCTTCAAACTCCTCTGAGGGTGTCATTTTCCAGCGATTTTGGATAAGCAGTTTCAGTCCCCAGTACATCCAACAAAAAATCCCTTGGGCCTCTGCTCCAGATTTAATTATCTCCTTAACGGTCTCATCTCTTTCTTTCTCGGAGAATTGTTTCTTAAATTCGATCACATCGAAGCGTCTAAAGAATCCATGTGATCTGTCCTTTGTCGGTATAAAGTCGTTGGCACTGAACATAAATTTGCAGAATGGTCGAAAGCGGAAGGGATTTTTGAATTTCTTTTCCACCTCCACCTCTTCTCCGGATACCAGCTTTTTGAACATAGGATCAATCACATGGCTGGTATCAATATCTGTGGCAATATTAACCAATTTGCCTTGGATCTCTGCCAGTTTAAATTTGTCGAACAGTTGGCTTAACTCCAAATCGCTTGCCCACAGTCTTAAAACTGAAATGATCCCTTCTAGGAAAGTGCTTTTGCCATTTGCTCCCTCTCCTTTGAGAAAGAGACATTTTTCAATTCTGGTCTCTCTGGTTAGGCAGTACCCTCCCCATTCCTCTAGTCGGATGTATGTGGTAGCCTGAAATTCCAATTCATTCAAAAATTTACACCAGGTTGGGCAAAGTCGTTCTATGATTGCTTGTCTCTTTGTTAGTAATTGCTCTTTAATTTCTTCTAATGGGCAATCAAAAGGGAATTGGATGGTAGAGAAATAGTTTCGATTATGAGGCAATAATTGCTCTTTATTAATGTCCAACATCCCATTGTGAAAGTTAAGGAGATTGTGATTTTCGTCAAATAGACCTGGCTTATCGGTGAATAATAAGCCAGTGACAAGGTAAATGATGTCTTCTATCACGCTCTTTTTAGCCAATGCTTCTCCTAACATGGTGGCAATTTCTTGTCTGATTTTCTTTTCTTTTACCTCAGTCCAAACGCCGTCCTTATATCGCCAAAATGCTTCGTGGTAATAAATGAGATTACCTGCTTGGTTTTCAATAAAGTATTTAGCCGCAATCCCTGGGATAACCTCCCCTTTTTCGCCGATATAAACCGCGCTTTCTGTACTTTCAATAACCTCTTGGCGTTTCTTTTCTTGCTTTGCTTCTTTTGCGTTCTTTTTTTCTTTTTTTCCTTTCCTCTCTCTCCTGTGTTTTTCGTTGTATGTGCTTGTGACGGTGGCGATGGCTTTATCAATCGTGATTTCTCCATAGGTAAGGTTGCCATGCTTTTCGTCCCATTTTTGGCGATAGAGGAGAGACTGTCTAAATAGGCGGTCAATTTTAGAAGTGTCTTTGTCAGTCCAGAACGCCAAGATGCTACATAGAGCTAATTCTGCTTCTGATTGCGAGCGAGATATTTCTTTCCATTGGCCATTCCAAAGAGACCAGAATTTTGCGCCGTTTCGAGCATTTCTGGCTTTCTCAATAAGAGTGTTGTCTGTGAAATAGTCCCTCCTGGCAAGAGCGGTTTTTTCTTTAATGGATTTTTCTTCTTTGATACTTTCCGTTTCCGCTTTGCTTTCCAGTAATGGTATGCTTTCTTGCGTAGCTGGATTTACTAGGTAGGTTTCATAAAGCCAGTTTATGCCTTCCTGATTGTGCTGGATTGTGTTAGGAGTGCCAAGTAGCTGGTTTCCTGTTACAGTTACATATCTTTGTTTTTCGTATAATTCCACTGACCAGCCATCTGGCTGGATTTGTTTGCATTCTTCTCCAGGCTTTTTTCCTTTGGAAAAGCTACGCACGCCTTTCCCTGATGGGCTTTTTTCTGAGTAAGTGGCAAGCCTTTTTATGATTTCTTGAGCGGCTGGTAATAGAATTTCTAGCGAATCTATTACATGGTCTAAGTCAACACCTACCACACCTAATTCCAAGGTGAGTACGATCCCTATACCACATACGGGATATTTTTTGTCTTGCCATTGGGAACCATTTTTCTCTTTAACAGTCACGTAGGTATGAGTTTCCCAAAACTTTTTGGCCTCCTCAAAAGTTCCCCATAATTTTCTGGCCTGCTCTAGCTTTTCTGGTTTTGTGCTAGCCACGTCTACAAGTTTGCCAGTTTTTGGGCTTATAGGCGGCTTGGAAATCTCGATTTCGCCTTTTTCATTTATCTTAGGTTTTGCTATCCAGCATACCCATTGTTTTAAAGTTACAAATTCTATTAGGCAGGTGTGAATAGTCTCCCAGTTGGGTTTCTTTCGCCATTTTTCAAGTAATTCCTGAAAGGTTGGTAGGTTGTCCTTTCTTTCCTTCTCCTCCCTCTCTGTGTTATTCATTCTTTTCTCCGTTTTTAAATTTGTTTTTAAAATTATACCTAAGTTTTCGGTATAGAATAAAGCAAAAAAATTTTTAAATAAGTTTTCGAATATCTTTGGGAGATCTGATTCTACAAAGTTTGCGTTTGTTGTTTTCTTTTTTTAAAAGGCGGATGTATGGAATACCCTTGTCGTAGCAGATATAGATTTTTCCTTTGTTAGTTGGTAGACATGAAAGTTTTTTTAGAACTTGGGCTTTCTTTTTTTTTATTTTCCGCTCTATCTTTTCTAATATAGCAATTTCTTCTACTACGTTTTCCACAGTAGATTTGATATTATTCATATAAGACCTTTTCTGAAAGCTTTGATTGTATTATAGAATATTTGAGGTTTTGAATCAATAAGAACCTGAATATAAGGAAGGAAAGATGCCTCTCAGTATGAGGAAGTATTTCTTTCACATATATTTCAATTACGATTTCGTTTACCTCGGTACTTTTCTATCTTATCTCTCGTTGCCACTAAGTTAAGCTCCTGCCCTAACAAAATTTTTCTACAAACCTACCTCATGCTTTTCGCAATACTGCCTAATCTTCTTTTCTGCCTCTGCAAGCGTGACAGGCTTGGCAGAAGTGCAAAGATATACATAACACTGTTTTCCACCATTACGCTTATAGCCCTGGTATTGCTTTATCCCTTTTGCCGTCTTCTCTATCACCTTAAAGCCCAGAATTATTTGGCCTAGTGCTATCGGCTTGCCTACCTCTTTTACTTCCTTCTTCCCCTTTTTCCTTTTATCCTTGTTAGATAACACAATGCCTCTCTCTTTACAAAAGGCTTTTATCTTCTCTTCTGCTCCTTTAACCTCTTTCCCTAAATAAACCCAGTACATCTGGTCTTCAATCCGCTTGAAGGCATACCACTTTTCATAATAAAAGCCCTTCCCTACCTTCTTCTGTACCAACGTAAAGCCAAGCACTCTCTTGGCCTCCTTACTCTTCGCTAAATCGGCTAACCGCCGATTCTCTTCCTTTAGGGCAACATTTTCACTCTTTAGCTCATCATATTGCTCTATCAATCTCTTTACCTGTTTGCAAATCTCAGGATCCTCTATCTTTCCCAATATCTTGATAAAATCTTCCATCCTTTCTACCTCCTTAAAGTTAAACCATCCATTATTAACTAATATTAGATAAAGTATAATCTAAAAATTTATCTTTTTCAAGAAAATTTTACCTAACATTAGATAACGAGTGGCCTTTACCTAACATTAGATAACGAGTGGCCTTTACCTAAC
>CAYXOT010000015.1:0-8439 GCA_964466985.1 uncultured archaeon | reverse complement strand
TCTTTCGGTGAGTATTTCCTCCACGATTTCGTCAACCAATTCCTCAGGCACTTCCACTTGGCTTTTAACTCTCATGCATTCTCTCCTTTAATCTTTTCCTGACTTTTTCCATTATATCTTGTTTGAGTTCGTCCTTCACTTCTTCAGTCAAATCCTCTTTCAATTCAACGATATCAGAAACTTCTTTTCTCATAGTTTGCCCGTCAGAAGCTGGTCTAATTTCGCGTTTGATTGTTGGTAGTCTAAAATTGAATATGTTCTTTAACCTTTCCAACAGGGTTTCTTCTCTATAATGTTCGTTTATCAGGGTTGCTGCAAGTTGTTTGAATTTTATGCTTGCTCTTGAATGCGGATGGGAGACAGCAACAGGCAGTCCTTTTGATATGGCATCAGGCACATTGGAGTCTTCGGGTATAGAGCTTAAAACATTATAGCCTGTTGTCGACGCTATCTCTTCAGGAGTTAATTCATATTTCTGATGCGAGTATCTGTTTAATATAATGCCCAAAACATTTTTCTTGAATTTCTTCAGAAGTTCTGTTGTTTTTATCGCATCAGTTACAGCGGCTATATCCGGCGTCGTTACGACAAGCGCTTCGTCTACAGATTGCATGGGGATTAAGACTTCCCTGCCTAACCCAGGGGCACAGTCGAGAATAATCACATCATAATCAGTGGATACCTTATCGAGCACACTGCCGCATTGTTTTTTTGTCAGACTCAACCCGTCGCCATTCAAGGGCGCCGGGATTATTCTCACCCCTGTTTTGGGGCAGATGTAGACAACTTGCAATATCGATGCTCTCTTTTTCAGGACTTCTCCTAGTGTCACAGGCAAATCATCGTACAAGCCGAAATGTAAGCCTAGGTGAGAGCTGTGAAGATTGCTGTCGAAAATCAATACTTTCTTGTTGAAGACATCTGCGAGTGCGGAGCTTATATTTGCTACTACTGTAGTCTTGCCGACACCGCCTTTTCCTGAGAAGACACCGATGACTCTGGACATGCTTTCACTAATTAAATTTGGGTTTTTTGAGATAAAAGCTATTTGTTGGTTATTTTTCGTTTGATGTTGTTTAAGATTTTCAACCTCTCATTGGCCTGGTATGGAATAGATTTGATTCTTTGTTTTATGACGAATATGATAGAAACAGTTGTTAACAGGCTTAGAGATGTTATCACCAAAGTTTTAATCGGCAACCCTGTGTATATCGGAAGAGCTGCCAGCGGGATAACTTCTAATGCGGATATTTTTCTTTCCAGAGTTTCGTCTGCCAATGCGGTCATTCTCATCTCATAAGGTTTCTGCTCGGCATCGGCCGGCACTGCAATTGTAACGACAAAAAGCACTTTCTCATTCGGGTTTATGCTAGGTATAGATCGCGGCGAGATTTTCTGCCACTCCAAAGGAATCCGTTGGATTACAAACCTTGCGTTGGATACCTTTTGGCCGCCGATATTCGTGACTTCTACAGGAAATGTGTAGTTCTCGCCCGGATACAGTATTATCTTCTCTGGAACTTCAAACTCCAATTGTATGAATGTGGAGTTTACAAAGAAAGTGCTGGATGAAGATATCCATGTTTTGTTGAAGATTACTATGCTGGCTTGGAGTTCATATGCGCCTTCCTGATCGCATGCTTGCATGTTAACCAGTCTTTCTGTTTTATTGCCGCCTCCTAAGAAAACTGTCAGAAACTGGGATATAGGTCTATCTGGGCAATTTATCGATATTCTAACCTCGACATCAGTTCCTTTTGTTCCCCTGTTTTCCAAAATGAGTTGGGCTGGCAGGGCAAGCCCCGGCCTTATTCGGGTTGTCAACGGGTCAATGATTATATCGAACGGCCCCAACTGGCTTATGGAATTGAATTTAATTATTTCTGTGTCGAACAGGTCAGTTTTAAACTTGTCGTAAAGCCTGACTATAGCCTCGTATTCGCCTATGTCCCCCGGGACGAATGTCGGGCTGAGTGTTATCGATTTGCCCTTATCCAACGAGAGTGTGAATTCTTTCTCGTCGGCTATTTTACCGTCTTTAATTATTTGAAGGTATGCGAAATAATTTTGGGTTTTGTTACCGGTATTTCTCACATTGAGGGACATTGTCATGTCCTCTAGCACAACCGGTTCTTGAGGAGAGTAGATCAGTTGCGTTATTTCACCCTGCGCGAATGCCGGTGATGACAGCATGGCCAATGAAAACAGCACCGTCCAAACAGCTTTCATAATTAATTTTTGTTTTTTCATGATTAATCCCCTCGCTGATGCAAAGGACCTTTCATCTCCTCTTCCAGTTGCTTCTTCAACTTTTGCATTACTTCATGCTTCAGTTTTTCTTTCACGTCTTCGACTAACTCTCCGCTCATTTTTTCTATAACCGCTACCTCTTTTTCCGCAGTTGGAGCTTTGGGCGCAGCTTCTGCTCTCCTAATGACAGTCGCTATTTTTCTTAGATTGTATTCAACCACCCTTTCTCTTTTCTTCAGGGACCTGTGAATCATGTACGCCACAGAACCTGCCAAACTTATGCCACCTATCGCGAGAATCACAGCTAGATAAGGCACAGGTTGGCTTACTTGCATAACAGTTTCTTTTATGTGGGTCCCGTCTCCCCAGAGAATTATCGCTGTTCCTATGTAATCTCCCTCTGCTGCGTCATCTGGCACAACAATGGAGAATCCGATTTCTTTCTTTTCTTTCGGCTGTATTATGGCTACGACCTTCTCTGGTTCCATCATCCATCCAGATGGGAGGTGCATTGAAAATCCTAACTTCCTTTCGACATCTCCTATGTTTTCGATTGTTATCCTGCCTATGCTTGACTTGCCTGGCGAGAGATGCTGTATGTTTATGTCGATAAACTTTAGTCCTGTCGGCAGTCTGGTTTCCACGACTGTAAGTTCTTTTAGTGGATAGTAGATGTAGGCTGTAAATTCGTCTAAGATTCCCTTTGTCAGATAGGACCACCTCCTACTTTCGTTGACTTGGAACTCTTTTATGTCCCACTGCACTAACGGATCGTCCCTAATCACTTCGTCTGGATATGGGTCGAATTCTATTTCACGGACAGATTGAGCCAATGATTTGGGTATGTCTTCCTGGACTTGCAATAATGGGATGTACTTGATTTGGTTGTTGACATCGAGAGAGACTCTTGTGTTGTTTGCCCCGTAATCGAGTTCAATCAATCTTGTTATTGTTGGCAGGTTGTATGCAGGACTGTAGCTCTTGACTCTAACAATAATGAAGGTTGAATCTTCCACATTGGAATTCTCCAGAGTCACCAGTAGCTTGTAATCACCGGGTGTCGAGTCCTTAGGCACGCTAATGACTAGGTTGAATGTCTTGGATTCTTTTGGCAACAGGTTGATTGACTTTGGTGACGCATCAACCCAATCTGCAGGAACTCCTGACACTTTGATGTGAAGGTTGGACATTACTGTTTCTCCTTTGTTCCTGACTTTTATGCTTTCCACAGTGCTTTGACCTGACACAACTTCGCGCAATACAGGCCATTTGACGAATTCTATATTGGCTGTCGGTAATGGCACCGCGGATCCTGATGGCGCCGATGGCGCTCCAGTTGACGGCGCAGCCGGCGCTGATGGTGTCGCTGCAAATATTCCAAAGAGGCTGAAATGCGAGACATTCGCCCAGACGTAGTTCAAATCAGTCTCGACTCCGCTATCGCCTTCCTGCTGCCAGCCGGATGTTGTTGTGTTGTAGAACCATATCCTGAAGTTGGATTCTGCAACCCCTGCAGCGGAGACTTGCGCATCTGTGTAAGATATGTTCAACCAGTACCATCTTATGGCATTTGTGATGTTCGGGCTTACTTTGATGTCGATGAACTTTAATTTTGTCTGGCCTGCCACTGTCTGGTTCTGAACTGAAGAGAACTCTGCAACTGATATTCCGCCTTGTTGCGTTGAATTGAGCACGATGCTGATATTGGTTATCGTGGAAATGCTTGTATTTACAATTATCATTACAGGCGTGTCTGCGGTTATGTTTACCGATGTATTCGTGAAGGTGCCTGTCTGGATGTTTGTAGACGCTGCAATGTTGAAAAGTTTTGTTATGTTTATCGTCGACCTTCCGTCGAACAGCACCCTTCCCTCTGCCCTGTAATTGTCCGCGGAGAGATTGATTGTGTTCAGGAATGTCACGATGGTTTTCGATTGTTCTTTTGAAAGCGAAGTTGACGATGAATTGACTGAAGTGATGAAGTGCGTTGAATTGAAAATGTCTGTGCCGGTGCTTACATTGAGATTTTCGTTTCCTGTGTTTTTGATGTTAAAGTCGAACTCGACAAATTCACCTTGCACTACAGATGTGGCGGGCATAGTGAAAGTTGCGCTTACAGTTTTGAAGCTTGGGAATGTGACCGGGGTTACAAAAATCTGCAGTGAGGTGATCCTTCTGAATAGCGAGAACTTGGATTGCAATTCTGTCAAATCGAATGTTTCTGTTACCAATCTCTGTAATGACGCCAATCTCCCAACTGCGTCCTGAAGGTCAATTATATTAGTGAGCATACGGTTGAATGTTGTTAATCTAACTGCTATGTCGGATAGAGTTACAGCATTCGTTACTTGCCTTAATGGAGAGAATATTCTTTGCATTGTGTCGGTTAGATCAATCGCCTCTGAAATTTGACGTATTGGTGAAAATATTCTCTGTACTGTATCTGTGATGTCTATAGCATTCGTTATAAACAATGTTCGGGTAAATAAGGCCTGTATGTTTTCTGTCAGGCCTACAGCATTCGTCACTAGTCTTAGTGGTGAAAATATCCTAGTTATTGTTTCATTGAATTCTAAGGATTGAGTGAGTTGGCGTAGTCTGGTAATAGATGTCTGGATTAATTCTGTGACATCTACTGCTTGGGTAGTTAATCTTAATCTGGTTAAGGTAGTTTGAACAGCATCTGTTAGATTTACACCATCTGTTAGTTCCCTTAGTCGAGTGAGCGATGATGTTATCGCATCTGTCAGGCCTACAGTATTGGTGAGTGAACGGACGAAGGATAATAGCCTAGTTGTTAGTTCTGTCAAATCAACCGCGTTTGTCAGGCTTCTGGTAAAGGATACCAGTCTTTCTACGGTTTCTGTCAAATCAACCGCGTTGGTTACTTCTCTTACTCTTGTCAGGAATGTTTGGATGCTTTCTGTTAGATCTAATGATTGGGTTGCTTGCCTGAAACGGCCTAGAGTTGAAGTTACAGCTTCGGTAATATCAACTGCGTTTGTAACCTGTCTTAGCCTGCCTACAGAAGCTTGGATAGCATCTGTCAGGCCTACAGTATTGGTGAGTGAACGGACGAAGGAGGCTAAGCGAGTAGTTGCTTCTGATAGGTCGACAGCATTTGTTATCTGTCTTACTCTTATGAGGAAGGTTTGTATATTATCTGTGATGTCCAATGATTGAGTAACAATTCTTGAGAAGCTTTGAACTGCCAACGTTGTGACTCTATCTGTTAATGTGAATGTATTGATTATGCTTCGTTGTAAGGATGATAACCTTGTTGTTACATCTGTTAGATCGATGGAATTGGTTAAAGTTCTCGTGAATGAGAATAATCTGGTTATTACTTCAGTTACATCAATTGAATTGGTCACTAGTCTTACCCTGGTTAAAACTGTTGTAATGCTGTCTGTGATATCTAGTGCGTTGGTTATACTTCTTGGTACTATGCGAATTCTTTCGATAATCTCTGTTAGATTTATGGCATTAGTCAGTGCACGAGTAAATGATGCTAGTCTTATTGTAAGTTCCGTCAAGTCAATAGCATCTGTCAAGTTTCTTGTGAAGGATGCCAGTCTAGTTATCGCATCTCTCAGGTCTATTGTATTGGTGAGGTTTCTAGTGAATGACGCGAGACGACTAACGGTTTCTGTCAAATCAACCGCGTTTGTAACTACTCGGAAACGGCCTAGAGTTGAAGTTACAGCTTCGGTAATATCAACTGCGTTTGTAACCTGTCTTAGCCTGCCTACAGAAGCTTGGATAGCATCTGTCAGGTCTATCGCGTTTGTAAGTGAACGGGTGAAGAAGGCTAATCTAGTTACTGTGTCTGTTAGATTAATCGCGTTAGTTAATAGTCTAACTCTTATCAAGAATGTTTCCATGTTGTCTGTTAATTCAATTGCATTTGTCACTAACCGTGCTCTTGTCAAGATGGATTGGATGTTCTCAGTTAGATTTAAACTCTGTATTATATTTTTAGGCAAGATCCTAAACCTTTCTATTAATTCAGTCAAGTCAATAGCATCTGTCAAGTTTCTTGTGAAGGATGCCAGTCTAGTTATCGCATCTGTCAGGTCAATAGGATTAGTTACAGTCCTTAAGCGTCCTAGGGTGGATGTCAAAGAATCTGTTAAATCAATAGCTTGGGTGAGTTGTCTTAGGCGAGTTATAGAAGCTTGGATAACGTCTGTCAGATCTACCCCATTGGTTAAACTTCTAGTGAATGATACTAATCGTGTAAATGTTTCTGTGAGTGAAATAGAATTGGTTAGCAGTCTTATCCTAGTCAGCACACTCTGAATGTTGTCATTAAGACTCAACACGGCAGTCACCTGTTTTAATCTTGTAAGCGATGCTGTTATCGAATCTACCAGGTCAAGTGCCTGTGTTATTGTTCGTGAAAATGTTTGAGCCGCAACCGCTATTCTTAATCCGTTTTCTGCCAGAATGATGGCATTAGTAAGGCTTCTCACAAATGATAATAATCTGCCAGTGGTCTCGGTGAGGTCTATGGCATCTGTAACTAGCCTGACTCTGGTGAATATGAGCTGGATGTTGTCGGTTAGATCCAATGCTTGGGTTAGTTCTCTGATGCGGGTTAATGGGGATGTGACTGACTCTGTGAGGTCGATTGCATTGGTTAGCTGTCTTACACGGACTAGGGAAGATGTGATTGCATCGGTGAGATCAAGTGCATTTGTTATTAAGGAGACTCGTGTGAATATTCGTTGGATTCTGTCTGTTATGTCTAAATCATCCGTTAAAAATTTTGAAAAACCAATAGGTGTAGATGGGATACGCTCGGCAGCTGTTATAGATTGCTTTGATTGTTTTATTAAACCCGACGCACCAAATGACGGTGCAGTCAGAATAAGGCTGTCTGTCTGGCCTCTGACGAAAGAATTAAGTTTCGATGAACTTTCAGCAATATCTAAAGATTGTGTTACATTTGGTCTGAATGTTTGTGCAACGGCTGCTGTAGTCGTTTTTGTTTCTATCTTTTCACTTAAATCTATGTCTTGAGTTGGCCGTCTGAATTCATTCCAATCCACAGTGACATTCACCCAATCAACCTGACATCCTTCAGCTACATTATCCTGATTGTTTCCTGCTATCAGGATTGTAAAGTTACCAGAATTATCTATGAACTTAGATGCTTCTGCATTTGTAGTGAGATTCAAACGTGCTTCTGCTGTTAATGTATGCGTATAGGTGACATTAGTCCATGATGCACCGGTGAAATTAGCAAGGTAGAACGTGCATCCTTCTCCTGTAGCCCCTGCCTTTCCGCCGAATCGAGCATAAGCGGTTATCCAATTTATTGTGGTGTTTTTTTCATTCAGTGTGATGTTGAACCTGATATATGGCTCGTCACCAGCGCCCCCTGACAGTATGTTGGAGCAGTTGATATTATTGGAACTTGTGAGATTGACATAGCAACCATTGGTCTCGTTTGAACCAGCCCATCCGCTTCCCCAAGGCATTGGCGGAGTTATGTCTGTTGTGTTCAGGTTAAATGCAGTCTTGTTTACTGGTGATGTGAAGTTGTAGATTGCCCTTTTTGCTTCAACGTTTCCGACAAAGATGAGACTTGTAAAGAACAAACTCGCCATTAGAACAATGAACAATATTTTCCTATTCATCTTCTCAGCCTCTTCGCTTTAATTGAAGTTTCGACAAACTCTGGCGACAAGTGGCAAATCTTGATTGTACCGAAATCCCTCTGATAGATGACACCTGCACCCATCATCTCGTGGATGTATTTGGTAGCCGTGTGCCTGTGGACTTTTAAGAGTCTGGCTATCGCAAGAATATGCAAACCTTCAGGGTGCTCTTCAAGTACCTTCTTTATTCTGCCCTTTACCTGATTCTTGTCGTTCATGCTTTTCTCTCTTATACAACGTCGTATAACTACGTAGTACTACAAGGTTGTATATAAGAATTCGGGTGGATTTCACTTAAAAAAGTGAGGGAAGAAAAAACAATATTTTTTGGGATAGCAAAGCTTATTTAAACAAAAAGGCAGTATAAGAAACAGGTAGTAATTCTGAAAATTTGTATCAAGTTATCAGAAAGTGAAAAAAAGTAAATTTTAAACAACACGGATAAACCAAGTCACATTTATCCTGTCGTTAACTTGTAATGTAGCAGTTGTGAACGTGTTTTGAGCTGGATAATGCTCCAAAA
>CAYXOT010000014.1:0-8465 GCA_964466985.1 uncultured archaeon | reverse complement strand
ACAGTTTCGTATTTCTGGCTACCGCTTATTCCTCGACTGTACATTTCATGTGTACTTGCTACAATCCCGTGGGCAAAAAAATTAGCATTATCACGTAGACCTTGTTCAACTGATTCAGGATTGAGACCATCTCGTGGAACTATAAGGTTTAGCCTAACCTCGACACGGTTATTTGGTTTGGGATCATAGCACTCTACCTCCAGTCTTTGGCTAATCCCCAGAGGATAAAATGCACGAGTAATATAAAACTCTCCTGCATCCTTAATCGTATCTTTTGAAAGATATGAAGGTACGTCAACTCTTACCGAAATTTGAAATGAATCAGGATATGCAATTGGTGTGAATGTATTACGATAAAATATTATTCTTTCTCTTTCTTTCTGACCATTTGCTACGGTGTTAACCCTACCTTAAATTAGTTGCTCTACATTTATAAACTTGAACATGCTAACCCGGATAATTATAACTCAAAACCAAATTCCCTTTATCATCCCGCAGAAACAAAGTATCTCCATCGTTGTTCCAGACTGCATATCGCTTTTTATTCCAGTATAGTTTATCTGCCGCATCATTGCCAGAACCTGTGTATAATGTCACCTTCGAATTGCTTCCAAGGGCAAATCCATTGAAAGCGTATGAATTCGTCGCCTCGTCTTTCACAACCCAACCATCCATTTTAACAGGGCTATCGCAGTTGTTCTGGAAAGTGGCATATTCGCCATTCAAATTCTCATTGTCATTGCCGACTGCATCGTAATTGAAAGATGCTATCGAAATGCACGTCTGGATGCCAGAACCTGCCCACAGCCCCAGCTTCTTTTCTTTGGCTTCCTTCTCAGCCTCCTTGAATTCAAGATAGTACTTCTCTTCCGGGTCAAGAATGTAGACTATCGCATATCCCTCCTTCAAAATCTGGAGGTTTATGGAAGTGTCATCAATGAAAACATATCTCAATAGCCTGCCATAGCGGTCTTTATCTTCCGGGCCAGACTCGAGCCTGGCTTGCCTTCCTTCAACAAGTTTTGTTAATTTTTCTTTAGCCTCCTCGGAATAGTACTCGCCTTGCTCTGGTGTGTTTATTCCCAGCAGCCGTATCTTCTCCCCGGTTTCTATCTCTATCGTGTCCCCGTCAAAAACTTTCGTGACATTAAACGTTTTCTTTTCCTGAGCGTTAGTGAGAATGTAATAGCCTGTAAAGCTGGATAACAAAGTCAGGGCTAGCACAACCAATACAATCAAAAGAACGTTGGACTTCATAATTGACATAAGCCACCAAATGTTTTTTATCCAGCCGATTTGCTTCTTTCAATCTTAATTCCTTCTTCGAAGGCCTTGTCGTCCTTCTTTCCATATTCTTCTATTACTTGCGACGTCGTCTCGGTTCCCAACCTGTTTGCACAGTTTTCGCATACTGTGACTACTCGGTGCGTGTCTTCGTCTCCAGCGGTGAAAACTTTCAACTTCTTCTTGCATATAGAGCACCTTCCCTCGAATGTCGCCGAAAGTTTTATTTTCATCACAAATAATTCGATTTCACCGTATAAATCTGTTGAAATTTCTTTCAGAAAATTTTTGATAACATTTATATGTAAGAAATGCGAAATAATATTATTATTAAAGCGAGGTGTAAACTTTGGCAAAGAAAAAGAAAAGACGATAATTGACTAAAATTTTTTGATTTTTTCATTTTATTTTTTCTTTTTAAATTCTAAATTCAAACCATTTCACTTTTTTGTTTTCAACCAGTTCCTTGATTTCATTCTGAGACTTGCTCAAGTTGCTATTGCCGGATTTTACTTCGCAGAAAACGATTTGCTTAGGCGACTTGTCGGAATGCCCGTCGAAAATAATGAAATCGACCGGGTCGCCCAGCCATCTCAAATCATGCGAGTTGTAAGGAAATTTCTCCAAGAAGGGTATGAGCTTTTCCAGAGTTTTGCCCGACAGTGTCCGGGCGCTTCTTTCAATCGCATCTCTCCTTATTCTAATTTCCTCCTTCTGCAACCACTCGTTAACCCTCTGGTTAAAGTTTGCTTTCAGATACGTGTACTTGACTGCAAGAAAAACTACAGCAGCCATCAAAGCAACCACAAGTATTTCCAACACGACCATAGCCCCACATTATTAATTTATTTCACAAAGATTAATTCTGGTTATGGTTTTAGTCGAACTGCTTGCAGGATTTATCACAAGTTTCATTTCCCAGATAGGATATGTCGGTGTTTTCTTTCTTATGGTGTTGGAAAGCGCTTTAATCCCAGTTCCAAGCGAAGTGATAATGCCGTTTTCCGGTTTTCTGGTGGCGACAGGAGAGTTTAATATATTCTATGCTCTCATAGCCGGAACACTGGGCAATCTGGTTGGCTCTGTAATTGCGTATTACATCGGTTCTTATGTTGGGAGAGGATTGGTTCTTAGATACGGAAAATATGTGCTGCTTGATGAAAGCCATTTGGATTTATCGGACAGGTGGTTCAAGAAATTCGGCGACAAGATAATTTTCGTCAGCAGAAACCTGCCCGCTGTCAGAACTTACATATCCCTGCCTGCAGGAATCAGCAAGATGAACATATTCAAGTTTTCGATTTACACTCTCATCGGTTCGGTACCGTGGAACTTTGCGCTTTTGTTTGCGGGAGTTCTGATGGGACAGAACTGGGAGCTCATTCTCAAGTACACTACCGTGCTAGATGTTTTTGTCGTAGTTGCAGGGATTGCATTTGCGATATGGTTCCTGAAGAAAAGAACAAAATAGGTAGTATATCTTTAGGCAGTGTGTTCTCACTTTTTATAAGAAGCTAGTGCTATTTCAAGCTTTTCTTGCTTTTCTGGATGAACAAAATTAACAAGCTGTCTGAATCTAATTAAATTTTCTTTTCCAGCTATTGTAAGATAGAATATGCTTGATTTTTTATCTCTGAAAGGTCCGGATATTCTACTTTGAATTCCAAGTTTCAACAAACCTCTTTTAATTTGAAATAATCCATCTCTGTTTACTGACTTTATCCTTACTTCTCTTCGATACTCATAATAGATTACTGCACCGTCCCCATCAAAAAAACCTTGCAACCAAGCCCTTAATGAAAAGTCATCCAATTTATCTATAGGCATTATCCACGTATGTGAACCTGTTGGACCTATTGCTAGAAGGTATTGATATACATCTTTGCTATAAATCCTAGTTTCATAGTCTTTTTCTAAAACGACAACTCTTTTTCTAAAAATCCTTTCACATAACGTGACGAAATTAGTCATTAATACTTCGTTTATATTCCAAAATCTAACTCTGTAGTTCCACCCGACTTTACTCGAGGCTGTTTCTCGATGGTCTTTTCTTGGTAACTTTCTAGTTCTAAATTTTTCTAGTCTACCGTCCGCACACAATAAACCATGGGCTCTAGCTTCTTCTGGAGTTATCATTTAGATCACTTTATATAACCTATTTAGTTATCCAAATATATAAGTTTTTCGGTTATATAATTAATATGAAGTATTTGCCACTGTGGTTGTTTATCAGATACTCTAGGATTTGGAGTATTAAAAATTCTATACCCCTATCTTTTAGAGAAATAACACAAGTTTTAAAGGAAGATAAGAGACTTGTAGCCAATATTCTTTCCAGATTAGTAAGAGCTGGCTGGGTAGAATCAGAAATTGACCCTAGCGACAAAAGAAAAACTACTTACAGACTTACAGATCCAGAGGATGTAATTAAAACCCTTATTTTGAAATATGAAAAATAATAGCCCTGTGCAGAATTTCGTTCCTGTTCTGAATTTCGAACTGCAGTCCCGAGGGTTCTTCCTTCATCTTTTATTCAGAGCTTTGTGAAGCCCAAAGCCTCGTATACTTGACCACTATACTACAGGGCTATCAGATATATAGTTAGAAATAATGATTTAAAATAATGGTTCTGGAATCTTTTCTCAGTTTAATCGAACAAGGAAGTTATTTCGCGGTTTTTCTTGCGAGCTTCATCAGCAGCTCGAGCGTGCTGATACCTCTAGTGCCTATTCCATCTTACGTGTCAGTTCTCGTCGGCGTTGGCATTGGCATGAACCCTTTAATAGTTGGCCTGCTCGGCGGTGCCGGATCCGTGCTTGGAGATTTGATAGGATATCTGGTCGGTATGGGCGGAAGCGCGACGATTGAGAAGTTTGAAAGCAGAACCCCAAAGTTTCTTAAAAGATTTGAAAAATTCTATTCCCACATAGGGTTTTGGGTTGTCCTCACATTCGCATTTCTTCCTTTGCCCTTTGACGTAATAGGCATCCTAAGCGGCGCGTCCAAATACAACTTCAGAAGATTCCTATTGGCGCTGACGGTCGGCAGAATTGCCAGAACTTTAGTTTTTGCATACGGCGGCTATTATGTCATACCTTTTGCATTGAATTTATTTTCTTAAACCGAATTGAATTTTATGTACAAACAAGTGATTATAGTCAGAAAAGATTTGAAATTAGGCGTGGGAAAAATTGCTTCCCAAGCCGCGCATGCCGCTATTGGTGCGATGAGAACGGCGGATGACGAGTCTGTAGAAAGTTGGGAGTCGGAAGGGAGCAAGAAAGTTGTGCTGAAGGTCGACAGTTTAAAGGAAATGAAAGAGATAAAAAACAAGCTTAAGAAAACTAAGATGCCTTATTTTCTTGTGAAGGATGCCGGATTGACGCAATTGAAGACTGGAACTGCAACAGCATTGGGAATAGGCCCTGCTGAAGAAAAGGATATAGACAAGATAACTGGAAAGCTGAAATTGCTCTAGTGATTGGATGCAGATTACCGATATAGTATACATAATCATCCTGATCTCTCTCAGTTATTTCACATTTTTTCACCTCATTCTTTGGTTCGAAGGCAGAGGCAAGCTCAGAAAGCCGGTGCCGAAAAACAGCCAATTGCCAGCTGTGACCATCCTGATGCCTGCATATAATGAAGAAGAAATAATCGGTGAGAGTCTGGAAAAACTGACATCAACCGGCTATCCGAAAAATAAACTTGAAATACTGGTCATCGACGACGGGAGCAGGGACGGCACCTACAAGACAGCGAAGAGATTCGAATCCCGGAATGTGAAGGTTCTGACAAAAAAAAATACAGGAAAGGCTTCATCGTTAAATTACGGTCTGCGATATGCCAAGAATGAGTTTGTGGCTGTGATGGACGCTGACAGTTTTCTTGACAAGAATGCCTTGAGCCGGTGCATGGCATATTTCGATGAAGAAAGCGTTGCGGCGGTGACATCGCACATACTTGTCAAAAGAAGGAAAACCCTATGGGAGAAATTGCAGCATACGGAGCACATGATTGTCAACGTGATGAGAAAGGCTCAGGAACAGGCAAATGTGATAAATGTGACGCCGGGTCCGTTGAGCATATACAGGAGGAAAGTTCTGGAGAAGGTCGGCGGATTTGACGAGAAGAGCATAATAGAGGATGTTGAGATTGACTGGAGATTATTGAGGCATGGGTACAAGATAAAGATGGCATTCGATGCGATGGTATACAGCATCTATCCAGACACCTTCAAGCTGTGGTGGAGGCAGAGAAGAAGATGGGTGCTTGGCGGCATGCAGACCGTTGTAAAATATTTTGGAACGCTTTTTGACAGGAGGACGCATGGCGTAGGAAACTGGATAGTGCCGACAAACCTCATCGGATATTCGTTCGCGCTTGCGGGCACGAGCATCTTCGGCTATCTTTCGTTCACGAAAATTTCCAATTACGTTTTCTATTTGATTGCCGCATTTTCCTCTGGAACAAACCCGTTCACGCGATTCGAGTTCACATACAATGTGGATTTGCTGTTCATCTACGGAGTCATAATGTTCTTGATTTCCCTGTTTGTGATAAGGCTGAGCATCGGCGTTCATAAGGACAAACCGCCGCTGACGATACTGGCTCTTTTCCTGACGCTGTACCCAACGCTTTTAACTCTAAATCTTTTAATCTCATTTTACCAATTCCCGAGAATGGAAAGAAGGTGGTTGACAAAATGAGAAGGGTGTATATTCAGGCCGGCATTCTTTCGCTGTTAGTTTTCTTGATAGGAATAATGGCGGGGATATGGATAGACAACACGAGAATTGGCGGCATAAGGGACTCTCTTTCGGAGGCCGATATAAACTCGTACGACGCAAGGCTTTTGAACAGCTACCTGCAAAGGTTCGGGAAGGAATACTGTGATGTCGCATTGGAACAAAATCTCGCCTATAATGGCAAGATATACGGCGAAGGCAGGAAAATCGAGGACAAGATAAACGCGGGCATATTCACCCCCGAAGTCGAGCAGGAATGGAGAAGATACACCCTGCTCCAAATACAGTTCTGGCTCAACAGCGCCGAATTGAAGGAAAAATGCGGATTTGATTATCATACTGCCGTGCATCTTTTCAGGCAGAAGGACACGACAAACGCCGAAGAAATAAACAACAAGGTCCAGTCCGGCATACTTCTCGATCTTAAGGAAGTTTGCGGCAACAAAGTGATGCTCATACCAATCACGGCGGACACGGACTTGATTGTCGCAGACGCAATCGCAAAGCAATTTTCCGTTTCAGAATACCCTGCTGTGATTATTGATGAGAGTTTTGTTTTTCAGGGTGTTACAACCAAGGACAAGCTGAATGAAATATTGCAGTGCTAGACTGTGACGTTCAGAGCCGACATGAGAAACTTGATTGTCGCCAAGTCGAACTCTTCTGCTGTCTTGCCTTTGATGTAGATGACGTTGCCTTCCATTTCAACGACCGTCCTGTCAGAAAATGAAGGACCGACCAAAGCAATCACCAATGTGTCGTTGGTTTGGTTTATGTTTTCCAGAGACTCCAATTTTGTCGATGTGAATTCATTCGCCCAGTTGAAGTTGGGGTTTCGGTAGGCGACATCCAGCTTGAATCTTACCTCAAAGAGACTGAGCGCTATCATGCTGTTCTGCTCGGAAGGCTCCGGAGTAAGAATGTAGGCTATGTCTACCCTTGTTATTTCCGGATCCCATACTTTGTTCAAGATGCTTTTCTCATCCGGATATACCGAGATGTTCTGCGCGAGCCTCAGATCCTTTCTGAAAACAAGCTCGGTTCCGTGGAAGTCGTATCGCGTGACTTCTTTCGGCAGGGTCTGGTAATAGACAGCCGCGCCAATGCCGGCCAGAATCATGACCAATGCTGTCAGCTGCGGCAATTTTTCCTTGAATTTCATAGAATTAAGATTGGCTGGTGAACTTTAAGACGTTTTCGAGAGGTTATTCAGTTAACTTTTTGATTTGGCTAAGAATGTGCTCTCAATGGCAGCTTCACACTAACATCAGACAGATCTTTGGTTGAAACTTTTTTAGTTACATTCAACATTTCTATGCCAAGCAACCTTCCTTTGGCATCCAAGTCTATAATGGTGTCTTCGTCAATCCTCTTGTTCTTGGCAAACTTCCCTTCTTGAAACTTGATGTACAATGCATCAGCCTTCAAATCCAAACTTATTTCCATATTCATCTGCCCCAAAAATACTGTTATTACAATAAAATTACTACCTTCTTTAACGTATATAACGCTTATTTCTTCGCTGTTAATCTTTTTAATGGCTTGCTTTCTACCGTATGATACATCCAGTAACCTATCCGGATTTTTGATCGCATTTTCAACCCATTCTTTCTTGATAAATCTTCTTGCAACTCTGTCTTCAGCATGACCGGTATAAATTACCATTAATTGCTTATTGAAATTTTATTAATAATAATTCAGACAGAAACCTTGAGAGGGTTTTTCGAGAGAAGTTCCTCAGGTGAAATTAATAGAAAAAGAAAAAGAAGGGGAAAGTAAATCAATTTTCCCTTTCAAGTTGTTAGCTCTTACTTTGGTGTGACTGTTGCCGTGGCTAGTGCAGCACCTGTGACTTCAACCTTGCTAGCTGTTATGCTAGAAAGCTTTGTCGCATATGCTTGCAACACGCTCGACGCTAGTCTTGTATCCTCAGCTCTCGTACCTGCAACTACGACTGCTTCCTTGCCTGTAGCGAATGCACCATCGACCACTTCGATGATACCCATATTCGATGCTGGCCAATCAGCACAACCGTAAGCGAACTTGCCGGCTGTCTTCAAGGCAGCAACTAGAGTATTAGCGCATGGTCCACCGACCAAAACCAAGTCTTTGCCTGTCTTGTCGGCTGATGTTATTTCACTATCCAGCTTTGCGACCGCAGCTGTAACTGCTACGACTTCCTTGACTGTTCCACCTGTTGTGCTGGCTACAGCACCAATCTTGCCGAACTGTATCAGTCCGTAGACTGTTTCTGGTGGGATTCCTATGACTACTTTGTCAGTTTCTGTGTTGGATTTGACTGTGAATACTTGTATTCCTTCGTCTGTTATCACTGTACCTGCTTGGTCACTTACGTCAGCAAAAGCAGACTCAATTGTTGCTCTTACGTCATTTGAGTTTACAGCTGATGTTGTACCTAGTCTTAGTTTT
>CAYXOT010000013.1:0-8835 GCA_964466985.1 uncultured archaeon | reverse complement strand
CATACAACTCTTAAAAAATAAGATAGAAAGTTTGGAAGAGCATGCAGTCAACAGCGGCGCATACATCGTCCCTCAGGTTGCCAACTCGATTGTGCATGCCAAAGAAAAGCTGCGGGAAGTTGAACTGGGTGCTTCGGAGGATGTGAATCCAGCAGTTGAAATAAAGCGTGAAATCGAAGAATTGGAGCGCGAAAAAAGTGTTTTAGAAAAATCAAAGAATGCAATAATGCAGAAATACTACAACCGTGAAATTGACGAGTCTTCGCTCAAGAGCATTACCGACAATTACGAGCAGAGGCTTGTGGAGATCAACATCAAAATTGAAAACTGGAGGAAGGAGCTGGAAAAAGCAGACAAGGAACCTAGCGGCCGCAAAACGCCGAGAGAAAGAAAGGAACTGATGATGTCGCTTTTGCAGTCCAACAGATTAATAGTGCCCTTGGTTATTCCTCAATTCAAATCTCCGATGAAAATGTCGCCAATCATAACAAGAGTGGAAACATCTGCAACCTCAACGACATCAGGAAGGGCTGCTACACCGGAACCTTTCAAACCATTGGGAATAGTTGAAGGGTTTGAAATCCCGCGGATGCCGAAGAAGGGAGTCAAGTTTGAGACACCTGAGACAGAAGAGGAAAACCCCTATCTTTCGCTTGCATACCCACTGATTCCGCGCTCTCCAGCGAAAAATGAGCACGTGTTTGCATATACAAACATCTTCTGGGACAGCAGTAATAACAGGTACGTGTATAATCTTGTAGAGCCCAAGCTGAGTGAAAAGCTGAAAGACGTGTACAAAAAAGTGAAGGAGATGCTTGAGCAGAGGCTTGATATAGATTTTTCCAAGCTGAAGAAGATTGAAGCGAAGGGATTCTTGGACAGGCAGGTCGATGACGTCCTGAAATACTTCAATCTCGTTATCACAGAGAACGAAAAAAGCATATTGAAATATTATATGGGGAGGGACTTCACAGGACTGGAGGCTATAGAGCCTCTTATTCGGGATCCCGACATTGAAGACATCAGTTGCGATGGCGTAGGCATACCGATTTTTGTTTTCCACAGAAACCCGGAGATAGGCTCCATTGCGACAAACATAATGTTCAATGATCCGGAGCAGTTGGATTCTTTTATGATAAGATTGGCGCAATTGTGCGGGAAATCTATATCAGTTTCCGATCCTTTGTTGGACGGGACGTTGCCCGATGGAAGCAGAATACAGGCAACGTTGGGAACTGACATTGCGAGAAGAGGCAGCAATTTCACAATAAGAAAATTCACAGAGGAGCCTCTTACGCCGATACATCTGATGAACTATGGGACATTGGACAGCGGCATACTCGGTTTCTTGTGGTTCGTTGTGGATTACGGCAGGAGCATCCTTGTTTCCGGCGGTACAGCTTCGGGCAAGACATCGCTGTTGAACGTTTTGTCACTCTTCATAAGGCCAGACAAAAAAATCGTCTCAATCGAGGATACTGCGGAACTTCGGCTTCCTCATTCGCATTGGGTGCCTGTAGTTGCGCGAACTGCAATAGCCTCCGAAGGAAAAGGCGAAGTCGACATGTTCGAACTGCTGAGGGAGAGCCTGAGGCAACGGCCAGATTACATCATTGTCGGTGAAGTCAGAGGGAAGGAAGCCTATGTACTGTTCCAGCAAATGGCAACTGGTCACCCATCCCTTGCAACTATTCACGCTGAGAATACATCGCGTTTAATAGACAGATTGACCACGCCCCCCATCTCGTTGCCCGCGGGACTGATAAACAGCTTGGACATTGTGGTCTTCCTTGCGCGCATGAAATACAAAGACAAATTCATCAGGAAAGTCGTTGAAATCGTCGAACTAGGAGGCCTGGACCAAGAAACAAACACGCCTGTTACAAACCAAATTTTCAAATGGAGACCGCAGAACGACAGGTTTGAGATTATCAACAAAAGCATTTCGCTGAAAAAGGTGTCGGATTTCACAGGCACAAGCGAGAAGGATATCAAAAACGAGATTGAACGCAGAATAGTGGTGCTTGAATGGATGAAAGAGAACAACATCCTTGACTACAGAGATGTCCACAAGATTTTCTCGCTTTATTATTCCGACCCGGAAGGGCTATTCTCTGCTATCCAAGGTGCTGGTTAGTGAGCTTTTATACGAGAATATCATTCGCTCTATTCGGAAGATTTAGCGACAGTTTGGCAATCTTTTTTCCAGACCTTTCAGAAAATTTGAAAAAAGCGGGAATGAAAACCTCCAGCAAGGAGTACATCAGCACAGGACTCTTCACATCCTTTCTGTTTTTTCTTGCAGAGATACCGTTCCTCTCCTTCATCTTCGGGATATTCTTCCAAGGCGTTCCACTCAGTTTGATAACTTCAATCACAATCTCCGCATTATTCACAATCGTAATTTTCTACCTGTTCACAAAATACCCCAACACAGTCATAGCAGACAGGTCCAAGAAAATCGACTCGCTTCTGCCATTCGCCTCCTTGTTTCTTTCAACAATCGCCGGGACGAGGCTGCCGCTAAGCCAGGTTTTCAGCATTTTTGTGCAGAACAGCAACTACGGGGAAATAACAAACCAATTCAGATTGATGACAAACGACATGGAAGTTTTCGGGCTGGATGTGCACACCGCTATGCAGAGAGCGGTCAACAGGACGCCTTCGAAAAAAATGCGGGAAATGTTGTATGGCCTGTTGTCCACTTCAATCGCCGGTGGCGATGTGGCGATTTATTTGCGTGAGAAGGCCAAAGCAGAGATGGAAGATTACAGAAGGGCTTTAATCCAATTTTCCAAAAAGATAATATTATTTATCGAAATCTATCTTACCGCAATAGTTCTGGGCGCAATGTTCTTCATAATACTCACATCCATATTCTCAGGCATATCCGGAGTCAGCAGCAACATAATACTTCTGCAGTCAATCGTAATATTTATTTTTCTCCCATTGTTGTCCGCAATCTTCATCCTTTTAGTAAAAGTGTCTTCACCGACAGGAGAATGAAAAATGAAAAAATTAAACCATCGGCAGATTTTACTTGTTACAATAGGAATATCGGCGTTGCTTGTTGCAATAGGCATACTTACATCAGACGCTGGAATTATAGGGAATGCCATAATACTCTCAACCTTCATAATCGCCACCCCTGTCCTGTATGTCAAGTACAAAAAATTCAGGGAGTTTAAAGAGATGGAAGAAAAGTTTCCAAATTTCCTCCGCGACATCATCGAATCCCTGCGCGCGGGTCTCCCGTTCCATAAGGCAATCATTGCAGGAAGCAGGATAAACTACGGCACACTCTCAAAAGAAGTCAACAAAATGGCAAACCAGCTTTCGTGGGGAATGCCCATAGACAAAGTGCTGACCCAGTTTTCTCAGAGAGTCGGGGGCAGCAAGAGAATGACATCAGGCGTGCAGGTCATCATGCAGTCTTATCTATCCGGCGGCGACGTTGTCGCTACAATGGATTCTGTTGCAGATTCGCAGTTGACATTACTTGAAACAGAAAAAGAAAAAACATCGTCTCTGAGCCAGTATGTTATAGTTATGTACGCCATATCATTAGTTTTTATTGGGATAGTCGTGGCTGTAAACAAGTTGATGGTGCCCATATTCGGGTTGTCGCAACAAGGCGCTGACTTCGGGCTGCTCAATCCCTGCGACTCATGCAATGGTGTAGAGTGTTCTGTCTGCACCTTATTCGAGGTTACGTCGGTGAATGTGTTCGGGCTAGACAAATCGAGCATCGCCGCATACTATACAGCCTTGTTTTTCTTCATGAGCATAATGCAAGCGATATTTTCCGGACTGGTGGCGGGGGAGATCAGCGAAGGTTCTGTCATTGCAGGTGCGAGACACAGCCTGATTTTAGCGAGCATAACATTCGGTGTGTTCAGCATTTTCGTGAGGTTGGGTATACTTGGCGCATAAGGGTCAGCTGTCAATGGATTTCTATGTAGCTTTGGTCATATTCATAGGATTTCTGGCATACATAACATTCCAGTTGTTCCAGACAGTCCCTGAAAGTTCGGCGAATGTCAAGGAAGAAACCATCCGGATAGAGGCTTACCAGATATCCGAGCTACTCGTCAATAATGCGGGATACCCTTTGAATTGGGAGGCTCAGCCCCTGTCCGGGATAAAGGGAATCGGTCTGTCAGACCCTGCAAAAAATATGGCCAACTACTTGCTGAAAGCCAAACTCGACCGCTTGAACGCCATCTGTCAAACACCTACAGGATACGAGGACATTAAAAGAATCCTCGAAATGAATAATGAGATGACAATAACTTTCATCGAGCACACTCTGCCCACAGACACTACATGGATATGCAAATCTTCCGTGCCTACAAACAAAAAAGTCGCGTTCAATGTCAGCAGGACAGTCTCTATTGGAGGGAACTCTTTTGGCGAAATAATCGTGGAGATGTGGAAGATATGAAAGGGCAGATATCACTTATAGAAGCTGTATTGTCCGCCGCAGCATTGTTCATCGCATTCAACATGATCATAACCACCGCGGAATACCAGACAAAGTGGAAAGAATCAATAAATCTGGTGGAGGGAAGAGATATTTTAATTACTGTTGACAGGCTAGGCAGGCTGCATGATTATTCATTCTCATCAGCGAGCTTCAGCAGCGAATTCCTCAACAGGATAGATGCGATAAAAGACGCGGTAAGAAAAATTGAAATTCAAGGGACCGTTGGGAATACGATATATGTCGCATGCGACTGCACGGCCGAACAGATATCTTATCTTCAAGGTGTTTTTAATGACGTGAAATTCAACACAAGATCAGTGAGCGCATCGGTATGCAGCACCACATTACCGACAATAAACACATGCGGCTCAGGCACAGCATATCCAGATATACTAATTATTTGGCGCTATGACAGCTTGACTCCTCATGTAAGCGTTTTGACTAATTTCTTGAATGACGGCAACGGTCTTATAGAAATAACAGACATCCAAAACTCCAAAGTCGATGGTCAGGGAGCTGACGATGACGAGGGACAGAAAACAATCTTCGGCCTGAAATCTATCAGCGAGGGCAACTTCCCAAGCAACCCGGATGAATTTCTGCAGCCTCTAAATTCATCGCAGGTAACATACCAGTCATATAAATGGTTTTATCACTCGCCTTACAGTTTGACTGCGCCAACTATTGTGGTTTCTGTGCCTGTAGACACTCTCCCTCCCCCAGTCTGCCTTACTGTAAGGGAAGGGGACTTCAGGTTTCAGGACGCGGATCATAAATTCTGGATATGCAACAACATTGTTAGTTCATCGGTATTCTTTGACACAGATAACACTGACAAGGCGGACCTAGGCCCGATAAGCAAAGGCCAGAGATTTTCTATAGTAGATTCAGATTTCAAACTTAGCTACATAGATGCTACAGACAAAATTCGAGTTTCATTCAAACCTGAATACTTATTCAACGATTTCATCGTAAAAAACAATGGGCATAACAAGCTGGCACCGTCGAATGATGACAAGAATAAAGTTTTATTGTCGATGGGCTACTGGGATGCGAACAGGAAAAAACCGATTGCAGGCATAATACTGAATACGATTGGACTTGGGAAGACAGCTTGGATGGCAGATTTCTCCAGGGACGGATTATCTAACACGAATGATGACCACAAACAGCTTCTAGCTTCTATGGTGCTTTCGCTTGCCGACAAAAGAAGCAGGGAAACATTCCAGCCAGTCGGCCAAATAACATCCTACATAAATGTGAACAGCACGGACATACTGGAAATTTACAAGGTAGAATTGAGCATAGGTTCGCCTTTTTAATTATCTTAATCTCAGCGATTCCAAATTCCTCGGTGCATCCGTCGGTATTCTGAAAATTCTATTTATGGCTCTTGCAAGCTCCTGTGTTTTCTGCGGTTCCCCATGAATGCAAATTACTCTATCTGGCTTGGAACTCAAATGCCCGACATATCCTAACAATTGATTCTTATCAGAATGCCCTGAAAGCCCGTGTATAGTTTCTACCTGCATCTTCAATTCAATCGTAGTCGTCCTCCCGTTGTCAGTAGGCACCGGTATTTCTTTCCATCCATTCTGTATTCTTCTTCCAAGGCTTCCTTCACTTTGATGCCCGACAAACAACAATATGTTATTCGGATTTTCAGCTAATTGGTGTAAATGAGACATAACCGGCCCTCCTGTTAACATTCCGCTAGTAGATACAATTACACATGGCTTGTCTTCCCATGCCTTTTCTCTTTCCTGTCGCGAAGCGATTCTTTTGAAAATAGGACTAAGGAAAGGGTCGTCCCCCTGGAATATTTTTTTCTGTATGTTCCTTCCAAGATATTCCGGATATGCGGTGAATATGCCATTCGCATCCCAAATCATGCCGTCAAGATATACAGTGTGCTGGAGGCCGTTCTCGACCAAGATTGCCATGACTTCCTGCGCCCTTTCAACCGAAAAGCTCGGAATCAAAACTATACCATTTCTTCCCATAGTTTCCTCTACAATGTCCATAAGCTCCCTCTCGGTCTCTGCGCGATTTGGCATTATGTCCTGCGCCCCGCCATAAGTCGATTCCAAAATCAGAGTCTCGACCCTCTGGAAATCTGTGAATGCGGGATCCAATAAAGTCGTCCTTCCGAATTTTTGGTCGAGGGCATAAACAATGTTGTGCATGCCTTCTCCGACATGCAGATGAATCAGGCTGGAGCCAAGTATATGCCCGGCATTCTGGAATGTTAATCTCACATCAGGCGCGACATCTGATACCTCGCTGTATTCTAGCGGTATAGCATGTTTAACAGCTTCCTTGATTCCACGCACAGTATACAATGGGGTTGTGGTGCTCTTCTGCATGACATCAACGTAATCAAACCACAATAGCGTAGCCAAATCCAGCGCAGGTGTCGTCATATACAGAGGTCCGTCAAATCCGTATTCATACAGCATGGGAACCGCTCCCACATGATCCAAATGACTATGCGAAATAACTACAGCATCAAGTTCATTGTAGTCAAATTCTTTCGTGTTGAATACCGGATACAATTCAGAACTAGTCGCGCCAGCCTTTATCCCGCAATCTATCAGAACTTTTGATTTGGGCGTTTCCAGTAATGCGGCGCTCCTTCCAACTTCCCTCCATCCGCCCAGGCCAACCATCCTGACCCAGTCGCGGCTGGATTTCCTGTCGCTGAATATCGTTTCCCCAACTTTGTTCAAGAATTCTTTTCTGAATTTCACTTCTGCATGAATGACTTTCCTGATGTTTTCTACTATATCGGATTTAATTGCAGGCACTCTTTCGATTCTCGGCATCCATAATGTTTCACTTCTGATTGTCCTGAAAGTCTCCCCGCCTCTCCCGATTACCAACCCGGGCTTCTGCGCGGCAATTATCACAATGCTTCTCTCTGGCTCGAAATAAATTTCCTTTATCTTCGCATCCTCAGGGACTATCTCCTTGATTTTTTCTTTTGTGGCTTCCTCGTCCAGCACAAGATTCTTTTCCGGTCTTACTTCTATCCTCTTTTTGATCTGCGAGACAACCTGCCTCACAGTATCCTCATGTGCTTTGAAAAACTCGCGATCCTTCGTGTAAACAATCAATTCGCTGCCTTCCAATTCAACTCTGCTGACAGCTTCTTTTGGTAGTAAGGATTTTACCTTTTCAAGAATTTCCATTTCTAGTCACATTAAGAAAAGTACTATTGCATTATTTTCCGATCTTGTCCAAGTCATATCTGGTTATCTTCACGCCGTCTTTTGTTATCACTGCTATGTCCATCGCTTTTCCGCCTGAGCCAATGTCCCTTTCTATGGCAGATTTTATCGCACGCATCGCTAGCTTCGACGCTTCGTCGACTGTCATGCCTTCCTTGTAAGCATCTTCCAAAACACCCAATGCAAAAGGAGAACCGGATCCTGTTGAAAAGAATTTTTTTTCCTCTTCAACCGAACCTAACGGGTCCAACGTGAATATGCGGGCTCCTGTGCTGTCGTAACCCGCAATTATCAACTGGACATAATAAGGATAATACTTGCTTCCCTGGAGAATGTTGGCCAAAAGTGTGGCACCGCCCTTTACCGAAATCTTCCTCTGGTTCTCTATCGCGAATAACTTCAATTCGGCCTTCATATATCTCGCAAGAGACTCAGCATCACCGGAAGCGCCTGCTATAGTCATTGCGATATGATCCTCCAATTGCATTATCTTTTCAGATTCTTTGCTTGCTATCAGATATCCCATTGTGGACTTGGACTCTGCGGCCAGAACAACACCATCTCTGCACACTAGTCCCATAGTTGTCGTCCCTGTTTTTCTCACTTCAACGTGCTTACTCAATTCTTCTTTTAAAGGCATCACAAGAATCAGTTAATTTTTATTATCTCACTGGCTTTAAATAGATTTTGGTCTCTTCCAGTAGATCGCAAAGTAGATTTAAAATGAGATTGACAACTCCTGATTTAGATTAAATTTGTGATAAAATGGAGTAAAATGGCTTATTATTAATAGAAATCTTATGATGAAGTTCGAAAATGAACAGTTTTTATCTCCAAAAATTAATGAACTCCAAAAATACCTCTAAATAAAATCGCTTCTAGAATTGATGTAAGGTATTGCTATGTGACTGCCATCTCGTACAACGATTTAAGAAAAAGCTTGAATGTAACTGCTCTTTTCATAACATTCTTTATACCGAGTTCTAACATTACCAGTAGATTGATTAACGTCCACAAGTTATACAATGCAACTGAAAACAGGAAGTAAAACAGTCTAATCGAGTAATTGTTGGAAGTTGTCTTGACTAATCCCTCTCTCTTCTTTACACGGTATCCAGT